>JAYUWF010000189.1:0-15912 GCA_043753685.1 Herminiimonas sp. | reverse complement strand
CCACTTTTATGTTGACAGGAATAACTCCCTGACTTGAATAGACACCGTAACCGCTGGCACCTGTCCGCCCGACATAACTGAAGGGATTCAGGCGAAGGAATAATTTCTCGGTCGTTTCAGGTGCCGGAGCATTGTTTCTCTTGGCAATGATTTTCGTCTGGACCGTCTTTGCGGCAATTCCCTCAAATGAAGCATCCTCGCCCACTGCATGAGTGTAGGTAAGGACAAGGTCCGACTTTGTCCCATTAGCATCGACAGCCGTTCCGCTGACCGAATAGCTTTGAGAAGTCGAATAATAATTCTGCAGCGCAGCCTGGATCGGAAATGTCGTCGCCTGAATCTGTGCAGGCGGTGCGACAGCGGCGGGCGGCGAACCACTCCCGCCGCCACAACCACTTAACAACGAAATAGCAGTGAATGCGGTCAATCTGACAACGCTTGGTTTGAACACGAGGGTCTCCTGGGCCTGAAGTTTAAAAAGCTCAACGGTAAACGTCTCAAGCGTGCCTTTGCACTCCAAATATCCGTTGTGTGATCTGTATCAGGCGACTCAGTCGAAAGAAACAACACGATAGTCAGGCTGATTTTTTATCAAGTCAGGGATTTTCGAATCGCATACGTAATACCGGACCAAGATAACTTGAGAAGGCCTGCAGCCCGATGTGCGCGTGGCTGCGTCCAGGTCGCCCCTTGTCGGACATTTCTTTACCGACTTGCTGGAAAACGCTTGCCTGCGCCCGGTTGCGCTATGCTGTGCAGCAACCCGCTCCTGAAACTTGCACGACAGCCTACCCTTGCACATTTGCACGCACCGGCGCTCCTGCCTTTGCCGTCATCGCTGCGTTCGATGGACTGTGCCGTGCCGAGCGACAAAACCAACTCAAACCCGGAGACTTCCTTGAAAAATCTTCATGTAGCGCTGCTGCCCGACGATCTGGACCGCTCGCTGCTGGTGGGACGCGTCTGGCTGGGCGGCGACGTGGAAGGCCCCGCAGTGGTGGTCGTGCGTCGCGGCGAGGTCTTCGACATTTCCGCCCACGCATCGACTATGGCCGACCTGCTGGAACGCGACGATCGGCTGGCGGTGGCGCGCGACGCGGCCGGCCAATCGCTTGGCAGCGTCCAGGCATTGATGGCCCGCGCCCTTTCCGAGCCGGCCGATGGCGACGGACCGAGGCTGCTGGCGCCGTGCGATCTGCAGGCGATCAAGGCGTGCGGCGTGACCTTCGCCGTCAGCCTGCTGGAACGGGTGATCGAGGAAAAGGCTGGCGGCGACAGCGCCCGGGCGGCTTCACTGCGCGCCGCGCTACAGGAAACCATCGGCGCGGATCTGGCGGCGATCCGTCCGGGATCGTCCGAGGCGGCGCGGCTGAAGCAGGACCTGATCGCGCGCGACATGTGGTCGCAATACATGGAGGTGGGAATCGGCCCGGATGGCGAAGTGTTCACCAAGTCGCAGCCGATGTCGGCAGTCGGCTTCGGCGCCGATGTTGGCCTGCTCCGGGACTCGACCTGGAACAATCCCGAGCCAGAGATCGTCCTGGCCGTCACCAGCGGCGGCCAGGTGGTCGGCGCGACGCTTGGCAACGACGTCAACCTGCGCGACATCGAAGGTCGCAGCGCACTCCTGCTCGGCAAATGCAAGGACAACAACGGCTCGTGCGCCATCGGGCCATTCATCCGCCTGTTCGACGAGCACTTCACGCTCGACTCGGTGCGGCAATCCGACGTCAGTCTGCGCATCGACGGCGCCGACGATGGCTTCGAACTCGAAGGCGTGAGCCACATGCGCGAGATCAGCCGTGATCCACTCGACCTGGTGGCGCAGACGATGGGCGAGCATCACCAGTATCCGGATGGCGTGGTGCTCTTCCTGGGAACCATGTTCTCGCCGATCAAGGATCGCGATGCGGCTGGCGCAGGTTTTACCCATCACCTGGGCGACCGCGTCAGTATTTCGACACCGATGCTGGGCGCCCTCGTCAACCATGTCCAGTACTGCGATGCCATCGCGCCGTGGACCTTTGGCGTGCGCGCGCTGTACCGCAATCTGGCGTGGCGTGGCCTGCTGCAGACGGGCACCGCATGAGCGCCGTGTGCACCGTCGGCGCCAGCATCGGTTCCTGCGCGGCATGCCGCGCCATGGGAGAGCACACATGACGCGCCGCTTCCGCTCGCAGGACTGGTTCGACAATCCGGACCACATCGACATGACGGCGCTGTATCTCGAACGCTTCATGAACTACGGCATCACGCTGGGCGAGCTGCGCGCCGGCCGGCCGATCATCGGGATCGCCCAGAGCGGCAGCGACCTCAGCCCGTGCAACCGGATCCACCTGGAACTGGCGACGCGCGTGCGCGACGGTATTCGCGACGCCGGCGGTATTCCGATGGAATTTCCGCTGCATCCGATCTTTGAAAACTGCCGCCGACCGACCGCGGCGCTGGACCGCAACCTGGCCTACATGGGCCTGGTCGAAATCCTGCACGGCTATCCGATCGATGCGGTGGTGCTGACCACTGGCTGCGACAAGACCACGCCGGCGCAGATCATGGCAGCGTCCACCGTCGACATTCCCGCCATCGTGCTGTCCGGCGGGCCGATGCTCGACGGCTGGTTCGAAGGCGAACTGGCCGGCTCCGGCAGCGCCATCTGGAAGGGCCGCCGCCAGCTTGCCGCAGGCGAAATCGACGAACACAAGTTCCTGCAGATCGCCGCCGCATCCGCCCCGTCGGCCGGGCATTGCAACACGATGGGCACGGCGTCGACCATGAATGCCCTGGCCGAAGCACTGGGCATGTCGTTGACCGGTTGCTCGGCGATTCCGGCGCCGTATCGCGAGCGCGGCCAGATGGCTTACGAAACCGGACGCCGCATCGTCGCCATGGCGCACGAGAACCTGCGTCCCTCCGATATCCTGACGCGCGAGGCCTTCCTCGATGCCATCGTCGTCAATGCCGCCATCGGCGGCTCGACCAATGCCCAGCCCCACATCATGGCGATGGCGCGGCATGCGGGCGTCGACCTGCGCACTTCTGACTGGATGGAAGTCGGACATGCGGTGCCGCTGTTGCTGAACATGCAGCCAGCCGGCAAATACCTGGGCGAGCGCTTTCACCGGGCCGGTGGCGTGCCGGCCGTGATGTGGGAATTGCTGGAAGCGGGCAAGCTGCGCGCGGATCGCACCACCGTCACCGGCGCGACCATGCGGGCCAACCTGGCCGGGCGCGAGAGCTGCGACCGTGAAGTCATCCATCGATTCGCCGCGCCGCTGATGGAGAATGCCGGCTTCGTGGTTTTGCACGGCAATCTGTTCGATTTTGCGATCATCAAGACCAGTGTCATCTCGGCCCAATTCCGCGCCCGTTACCTCAGCACGCCCGGCCAGGAAAACATCTTCGAGAGCCGCGCGATCGTGTTCGAAGGTTCCGGCGACTACCATGCCCGCATCAACGATCCTGCACTGGCGATCGACGAGGATTGCATGTTGGTCATGCGCGGCGCCGGACCGGTCGGCTGGCCGGGTTCGGCCGAAGTGGTGAACATGCAGCCCCCGGACGCCCTCATCAAGCGCGGCATCCTGGCGTTGCCGACCCTGGGCGACGGCCGCCAGTCGGGCACCTCCGACAGCCCTTCGATTTTGAATGCCTCGCCCGAGAGCGCCATCGGCGGCGGGCTGGCATGGCTGCGCACCGGCGACAAGGTTCGGGTCGACCTCAACAGCGGCCGCTGCGACATGCTGGTCGAAGAAGCCGAACTGGCGAGGCGCCGGGCCGAGGGCGCGCCACCGGTGCCGCCAAGCCAGACACCGTGGCAGGAAATCTATCGCGCCACGGTCGGCCAGCTCGAAACCGGCGCCTGCATGGAGCTGGCGCTGGCCTACCGCAGCGTGGCGGCGACACCGCCGCGGCATAATCATTGAGCGGGAGACTTGCACCCGACCCGTCGCCTCTCAACTCAACAGGCATGCAATGTCACTACCGTTCCTACGCCAGCTAAGCGGTCACCAGCGCACCAGCCAATCCAACCGGCAGCTTGGCGGCTTCCTGTGCTTCGTTGCAGGCGCGATCAACGCCGGCGGATTTCTGGCCGTGCTTCAGTACACGTCACACATGACCGGCATCGTGTCGACGATTGCCGACCAGGTGGCGCTCGGCGACCAAATGCTTGCACTGTCCGGCATCAGTGCCTTGCTGTCTTTCGTGTGTGGCGCGGCATTGTCGGCTGTACTCGTCAACTGGGGCCGGCGAAGGGAACTGCACAGCCAGTATGCAGCGCCGCTGCTGCTGGAAGCCGTGCTGCTGATCGGCTTCGGCGTCATGGGCGGCAGTTTCCCGCGTACGACAGGGGCGTTCGTCCCACTCGCGGTGATGCTGCTGTGCTTCATCATGGGCCTGCAAAACGCCATCATCACCAAAGTCTCGCACGCCGAAATCCGTACCACCCACGTCACCGGCCTCGTGACGGATATCGGCATCGAGTTGGGCAAGCTGATCTACTGGAACGATCGCCGCCACGGCGCAGACCATCCGCCCGTGCGTGCCGATCGCGATCACCTCGCGCTGCTCATGATTCTGCTCTGCCTGTTCTTTCTCGGTGGGGTTGCCGGTGGGTTTGCATTCCATCGTTATGGCTACTTGGCCACGCTGCCGTTTGCATTCATGCTGATCGTGGTGTCGGTGGTGCCGGTCGCCGATGACGTCGCGCCGAGGCTGGTACGCTGGAAACGACGCAATCTGACAAAAAGACCCACCGATTCCACTTGATCCCGGCTTGATCCCGGCTTGATCCCGGCTCGATCCCAGCTTGATCGCGATCTGGCCGATTGTGCGAGCGGCAGAACCGATTCGGCATGAAGGGGATGCCTGTCCTGTACTATCGGAGCATCGTGCAGATTCTAAAATCGATTTTTAATCGGGAACATCGAACGTCGAGGCGTTCGCCTTGAGCGCCGCTCGTGCAAAACCGGAGACGACGCCCGCACGATCCGGGCAGGCCCGCCTGACGATGCGCTTGCCAACGCATTCCCGCGGCGGCGCACTGCTGGTCGCTTTCGTGGCCGCCATTCCAGCCTTCTACCTGCTTCTGACCGGCACCTCCAGCCTGTATCGCAACATCGGCAGCGCCCTGTACCTGATCACTGCCGTTCTGACGGCAACCGAAATCGCACTGCAGGCACGCCGGCACGGCCAGCATCCGCTTCCCGCGCTTGATCTGCTGGTCGGCATCGGCGCGCTGGCAAGCGCCTGGCCGAGTGCGCTTCCGTGGTCGTCCGCGGAATGGGCGCTGCGGCTGGGCTTTTGCGGCGCCATCCTGCTGTGCGTCACGCCGACGATCGTGCGCTGGGTCGTGCAACGCCACCTGCTACAGATTCTGGTGATCGGCGCCGGCTTGCTGGCGATTTCAGGCGGCGGTTTTTACTGGCTCGAACCGCGCGTGAACAGCTACGCAGATGGCTTGTGGCTGGCCTTCATCACGGCAGCGACGGTCGGATACGGCGACCTGGTGCCATCGACTGCCGCGGCACGGATCTTTGCAGCGTTCATTGTCCTGCTCGGCTATGCGCTCTTTTCGGTCGTCACTGCCAGTATCGCCGCACTCTTCGTCGGTGAGGATGAAAAGGGCCTGGAAATGGAATTGCACGGCGAGATACAGGCCCTGCATGCGGAGATCAAGGAATTGCGCCGCGAGATAGAACGCTTCCGTCGTCAGCCACCTTGAAGGCATCCGACACAATTCGATTTACCGACTGTTTTGCGCCGTCTCCAGCACCGACCTCAGTCCGCTTGTGATGCTGTCGGCCGCTGCTTCTGATCGAGGCAGGCTTCCACGATCGCATCCATGTCGCGCCGCACCTCCGAAAGCAAATCAGCGTCCGCCAGGACCGACGGGTACCGGCTCGCCACCCATGCCAGCTGACCGAGAACGCGGGCGTTGCGTTCGGCAGCCTGCGAACGCTGCCCAAGGCCAGCACCTGCCACGACCTGCAGGAAAGTGTTGATGTGCAGCGCATACCCATTGCAGTACGCCGCCATGAGCTGTTCGAGAATCTCGCGCTGATCGGGTGCACCGACATCGAACGGCGAACCCGCGAAGGCAAAGACGTCGGCCCGGTTCATCCTGTGGGACGAGTAGTTTTCGATCCACTGCGCAGTCATGAGCAGCCGGGCGACATCCGGCTGGCAGAACGTGGGCCCGAAGTTGAGGCTGCTCCAGTTTTCGATTGCCAGCGCGACCGATCGGAAGCGCCTGATCTTCATCACGAGTTCGATCTGCGCCCACGACGGCCGGAGCTGAAACGGGCCCGTGATCGCCGGCGGCGCAGACGCCATCAATTGCATGAGCTGCAGCGCCTGGCCACTCTCCCCACCTGGTGACGCCAGCATGCCGACGAAACCCACATCGTGCATTCCGAAGCGCCCTGCCCGGCCAGCGATCTGCTGGGCTTCGCAAGGCGTGAGCATCTGGATGCTCTCGCCGTTGAACTTGCGCAGTGACTGGAACAACACCCGGCGAATCGGCGCATTGCACCCCTGCCCGACGCAGTCGGTGCTGACGATCACATCGGATTCGCCCTTGCGGAATCGTTGGGCCTGGCGCCGCCGCACGGGTGGCGGCAGAGCGCCATAGAGCACCGAGGTGGCGAAGCCCCTGCCGCGCAGCCGCTGGTCCCACTGCAGCACCTCACGCCTGGAAAACACGATCACGGCATCCCCGAGCCCGATTTCGCTCTCAGGCACGGGCTCGCGCAGCACCCGCAGTTCGCATTTGCGCTCGAAGCGGCGGTTTTCGATCACGTCGTCGACAGGCGCCAGGATCTCACGCACCGCCTCGGCGGCATGCAAGGCGCCGCAGACGAATACGTTTGCAGCCGGCGCCCCGAGCAGCGCTGCGACCCATGCCCAGCCCCTCTCGCGATCGGCAATATTCTGGACCTCATCGATCAGGATGCAGTCGCAGATCCTCGTCATGTCCAGCATTTCAACCGTGCTGCAGACATGCGTTGCCCATGGATCGATGATTCGTTCATCGCCGGTAACGAGACTGGTGCGCACGCCGGCCTCGACCAGCATGTCGAAAGCCTCCAGAGCCAGGAGGCGCAGCGGGAATGCGGCCGCGCCTGTCTTCGCGGCCAACAATGCCTGCAAGGCGTGATGGGTCTTGCCGGAATTCGTCGGCCCCAGGCACACCGTCACGTGCCGCTTCAACGTGCGAGCAATCGGGAATTGCTCGTGATAGTGCGCACAACCCAGTGCCTCTTTCAGCGCCCTGGTTTCCGCGGCCTTGAACGCGCCTTTGCGCGCGCCGGCAATCCTGTGCACGCTCACGGTCTCTGCGTGGTCGTCACGCCATTCAGCGATCATTTTCCGGGTCACGATTTCCTTCAGATTCGGGAGGTGCAGTGCGAACGACAACGTTTTTCCCCACTTCTTGAATTCGCGGTGTGAGTGAATTGGTATCAGGCCCTGGTTACACCAGCGCGCATATTCTGTCCTGGTGATTCCCAGCAGACCTGGAACCTCCCAGGAGGGAATCAACGCCATGTCGAATTCCTGCTGGCGCTTGCGCTCCGCCGCCTCCGCCCGCCGCAGGTTCAAGCTCTCCGCCAGGCGCAGGCGATCCCGTTCGCCTGCTGCACGCGCTTCCAGGCCATCGCGCTTGCGTACCGCTACCAGCGACGTCTTGATGGCTTTGAGCGTTTTAGCGGGATAATTGAAATGCACTGCCAGCCACTCGACCAGGAAGAGATCTTTTTGCGCAGGCGTTTTTGCTGGCGGGTACGGCGCGGCCACCAGCTCGATGAACCGGTCGACCAACCGGTGCAGCGCGATGATGGCGTGCATGTCCGCCTTGCTGGCGGCGTCGAGCAGCGGGAGAAATTCGACGTGGCGTCGTAGCATGTCCTTGATCATGGCAGCCTCGAGTGCGCGTCTTGCCGCCTGCGCCTTCCGCTCTTTCGCCTGCTCTGCTTCCGCGCGATCCCGTGCAGCCTGCGTGGCACGCAGCGCCTTGGCATTCTGACCGTTGCAGGACGTTGTGGATCGCTCCCCGCTTCCGGCGCATTGGTACTCCATGCGGTAATGGGACCGAAGAACGGGATCGTTCAGGGAATGGCACCGGGTGACCGCAGCGGCAGGAAAAACATCACCTGAATCTTCATCGGCGAGCATTTTTTCCACGGTCGCCGCGGGCAAACCGAAGAGGTTGGCGACGGTTCTGACGACGGACGATTTCGCAGTGTTGGCGAGATTGACCTTTCGTCGCTTGTTCAAGTGCCGGGCAACCGTGATGGGCATGGCGCGCACTCCTGTCTCAATGTTTTTGTCTGGCAGTCGTGCGGTCTTTTGCCGCACTGGCGCTCGCTTCTTCCCCTCGCTTCATTTCGATTTCGACTCTACGCCGCACCAGCCAGGGCAGGCATTGAAACTTGTCAAAGCTAAATCAATCGCTGCATTGCAATCAATCTTTCTTGTGATTCGGTCCTGGTTTGCGACGTGGCTACCGGAGCGGCACTCGACCCATGGATCCGCACCACTGCGCCGACCTGTTCAGGATGAGTGTCGTATTGAAACATTTCTTGTTGTAATCAAATGATACTTTCAGTATGTTTAGCCAATGTAACTTCCGGGACGACGACAATGACCATGACATTAAAAACACGCCTGATCGCCGTAATTGGCTTTCTTTCCCTCCTGTCTCTTGTTATCGGACTGACTGGCCTCGCGGGCATGAGCAAATCCAATGAAGGATTACGAACGGTCTATGAAGACCGCACCGTCGCACTCGAACAGATCTCGAACATCGATCACCTGTTGCAATTGAACCGTTCTGCCATCGACGAAGCGATGCGCGACCCGATTGCTGCCACCATCCGGGTAAAGGCTGGAGAAATTGAAAAGAATGCTGCCGAGATCAACAAGATTTTCAAGGACTACATGGCGACCTACCTGACGCCTGAAGAAAAAATCTTGGCAGACAAGTTCGTTGCGGATCGCGCGACCATGCTCCAGGAAGGCTTGAGCCCCATGATGGCCGCCTTGAAAGAAGGAAAAGTCGAAGCAGCCCATAAACTTGAAGCGAACTACAAGACTTTGTATCTGCCCGTCTCAAAAGACGTCGATGATTTAAAAGATTTACAAGTCGCTGAAGCAAAAAAAGAATACGAAGCCGCAAAAAGCCGCTACACGACGATCCAGGCCGTCGTGATCGGCGCCATCGTCGCCAGCATTTTGATCGGCGGCCTATGCAGTTTTTCCCTGACCCGGAATATCTATCGCCAGCTGGGCGGCGAGCCGGACTATGCGCTGAAGATCGTGCGCACGATCGCCTCGGGCGACTTGAGCGTGCAGGTGGCCACGCGTGATGGCGATCAGCAAAGCCTGTTATTCGCGATGCAAGAAATGCAGGCGCATCTGTCCAAAACCATTGGCAACATTCGCCAGTCAGCCGACACCATTGCCACGGCTTCCGGCCAGATTGCCGTGGGCAACCTCGATCTGTCGTCACGCACCGAAGAACAGGCGAGCGCCCTGGAAGAGACAGCGTCCTCAATGGAAGAATTGACCAGCACCGTCAAACAGAACGCTGACAATGCGCGGCAAGCCAATCAATTGGCGGTCAATGCATCCGACATTGCAGGCAAGGGAGGCGCCGTGGTGTCGCAGGTGGTGACCACCATGGGTGCGATCAACGAGTCCGCGAGAAAGATCGCCGACATCATCGCCGTGATCGATGGCATTGCATTCCAGACCAACATCCTCGCGCTCAATGCCGCCGTGGAAGCCGCACGTGCCGGTGAGCAGGGACGCGGTTTTGCGGTGGTTGCGTCGGAAGTGCGCAACCTGGCACAGCGTAGCGCCGGTGCAGCCAAGGAAATCAAGGAGTTGATCAACGATTCGGTCGAAAAAGTCGATGCCGGTACGCGACTGGTCGACCAGGCCGGCGCGACCATGAACGACGTCGTCGCCAGTGTGCGCCGTGTCACCGACATCATCGGTGAAATCGCGGCGGCCAGCCAGGAGCAGACTGCCGGGATCGACCAGATCAACCAGGCCATCACGCAAATGGATGACGTCACGCAGCAGAATGCAGCGCTGGTCGAGCAGGCAGCAGCAGCCTCGGCATCGCTGCAGGATCAGGCAGGAAGCCTGGTCGGAGCAGTGCGCACTTTCAAGACCAGTCATGGCAGCATGGCCGAGGAGTTGACGCAAAAACCATCAGCGCAGCCAGCAATGTCCACATTGCCACGGCAGCCGCAGAAACGCCGCCCTATTACCCCGGTACTGGCATCGGCAGCGGTGGACAGTACCGCTGTTGCGGGGATCAAAGGGGAATGGAGCGAATTTTGAGACAACGCGTTGGTTCGCATTCCATCGGCGCCGCAACGATCTGATCTGGAATGGCCGGCACGTCACCATCGCGGCGCTTACCATCGTAAAGCCATCCGGCGCCCATTCGCTTTCCCATTGTGACGGCTGCCGGCAGATTTTTTCGTTGACGCCTTCATCGCCAATCCAGGCTGATGTCGCTGCCCATTCTTGAGCATGTGTGTATAATTATCATTTGATTATCATATTGGATCAATTCCGATGGAAACAAAAACTGCGCGCCTGACGATTCTGATTGATCCAGTCAAGAAGAAAGCCTTCGAGGAACTGTGCCAGCAACAGGACCAGACGCCGTCTCAGGTGATCCGTCAAATGATTCGCGAATACCTGGAAAAGCATCAGGTCGAGTACGCGACTCGCCCCAAAGCCAAGCCTTCCCGCTAGAGCGCCTGCGCCAGGCAGTTTCACAGCGCACGTAGTGGGCGGCGACACTCCCGTCAGACTGCCGATCGGAACAACCTTCTGCACTTTTTCAGCACTAATCTATCTGATCCAAACCAGTGGTTGGGTTCCTCTGGTCACGGACCAATGAATGACATCGCACGCCTGGTGGCATAGAATTTCATGTAACTCACATGATAATGTTATTATATCCAGATGATAATGGTATCGTGCACATGAAGTACCGCCAGCGTACTGCGTCGCGTCCGCCGCCAGTGTTCGAACTCTGGTGCATGGACAGCCTGGCGCGACTGACGGCTACCACGTCGGTCGCACTGGCGCCGTCGCTGCGTCGGCGCCTGCTCGACAACCTGCAATCGATGCTGCTTGCAGAAAAACTTTGTCCTACCCTTAAGAACCTTGCCCAATTTATCAGGCAGTTCCTGCAGCTGGCAGAACTCGCGCAAGGCGGCCAGCCGATTCTGTATAAAAAACGCGGATCGTTGTCGCTGCTGTTTGATTTATCGGCGTTGCAAAGCGAAATGTCGATCGATGCTCCGGACAATCTGGTGCTGGGCTACACACAGATGATGATGGGTTTTTTGTTGTTCCATCCGGCGCCGGTCACGATCGGCATGATTGGACTTGGCGGCGGTTCTCTCGCCAAGTTCTGCTATCGCCATTTGCCTGAGGCGGCCATTACGGTGGCCGAGATCGATCCGCGAGTGATCGCAATGCGTAACGATTTCCACCTTCCTCCGGATGATTGCCGACTCCAGGTCCAGTGCTGCGATGGCGCCGCTTTCGTGCACGACAGCGCCACACCATTCGATATCCTGATGGTCGATGGCTTCGACAGGAACGGGCAACCGCCGCATCTGGCCAGCGAAGGCTTTTACGACGATTGCTATCAGGCGCTGGCGCCCGGTGGAATTTTGGTGGTCAACCTGTTGAGCGATGCAGCCTGTGCCGATCTTTACATCGACCGCCTGCACACGGCCTTTCATGATGCAGTGTTGGCGGTTGACGCATTCGATTCATTGAACAAGATCGTGTTTGCCTGCAAGGGAGATCGCTTGCTCGACAAGGACAGTGCGTTGATCGAACGGCTAAGAAAATACGATGTTCCAACCGAGACCATGCTGCGTCTGGTTGCGCGTAACATTTTGCAAGCGCGCAAGTTAGGCAGACATTTGCCGAACTATTTGTTGGACGCAGCCTGATAGGCAGCTTGATACGCAGCTTGATACGCAGCTTGATACGCAGCCTGAAACGCAGCTTGAAACGCAGCCTGAAACGCAGCCTGAAACGCAGCCTGAAATGCAGTCGAAGGCAAAACTCGTCGTGTCAAGATCGACCTGCGCTGCGTGCCTCCCGCAACCTGAAAGAAAGCACGAATCCATGATTGATATCGGTCGCGAAATCCGTTTTTTTCATCGTCAGATTCCGGAATTTGCCTGTATTCCCGGATGTCACGACTGTTGCGGGCCAGTCATGGCCTCGAGCGAGGAAATGGCCAGGCTGCCGGTGAAAAGCAAGAAGGAACACGCACGGGCATTGAACGATTGGTCCTGCCCTCATCTCGGCGACAGTGGTTGTCAGGTCTATGCAGACCGCCCGCTGATTTGCCGGCTGTTCGGTACGATCGACAGTTTGCGTTGCCCACATGGCAGACACCCGGACCAGATGACCGGCCGTGCTTTGGAAGCACGGATTTTTCGTTATATGCGCCAGGCGCGCCAAGTGCTGGTTTGATTTACCCAGATTGACCCATATCAAATTTTTTTTGGGTTTGATCTGTATAAAAGTAGAAAGATAGCAATAAAAAATCTTTTACTGCGAAGCTTTCATGTTCATCGATACGAAAGGAATGATATGCATGCCAACGTTGGGAATGCCGACCGCACTATCCGGATACTGATCGGTCTGGGATTGATTGGCGCAACGCTAGCTGGCGCAATCGGAATCTGGGGTTGGATTGGCGTGATTCCTCTTGCCACTGGCATTTTCCGTTTCTGCCCCGCCTATGTTCCGTTCGGATTGCGCACATGTTCGACGAGAAAATAAACTTGCAATACTCGGCATCCGTATCGATGAAATGGCGAAATACCAATGCCCGATACGGGGCTATTTCGGTCGGGTTCCACTGGCTGATGGTGGGCTTGCTCATCGCCGTATACGCAAGCATGGAACTGCGCGACTTTTTCCCGAAAGGCAGCGCGCCGCGCGAGGCGATGAAAACCTGGCATTTCATGCTGGGGTTGTCCGTGCTGATACTGGCAGCGATGCGCCTGCTTGCCAACAGGCTGGACCGGGCGCCCGGCATCACGCCCCTGCCGCCGAAATGGCAGTCGCGATCGGCGCATGCAATGCATGTTGCGCTCTACGCGCTGATGCTCGGCCTGCCATTGCTGGGATGGCTGACGCTGAGTGCAAGCGGCAAGCCTATACCTTTCTTCGGCCTGCACCTGCCTGCGCTACTTGCCGAAAACAAGGATACGGCCGACCTGATCAAGGAAGTCCATGAAGCAGGCGCCACGGCTGGGTACTTCCTGATCGGGGCGCATGCTGCAGCCGCGTTGTTTCATCATTACGTCATGCGTGACGATACGTTACGACGCATTCTGCCAGGACGTAATTGAGTATTCGTGGCACGGAATTACTCGTGCTAGAGTCCAACGCGGTGTTCTCGAATCCGGGGCGCCCCTGAGGAGACGCATTTGACAAACCAATTCCCCGCTTTCGACGATCCGGAAGATTCCCGGCACACTCCCGCCGAGCGCACCGCTGCCGCTTCACGCAGCACCTGGGTCAGCGTGGCCGTCAACGTTGCGATGAGTTGTCTGCAGATCACGGTCGGCGTGCTGGCAAGGTCGCAGGGCTTGATCGCGGACGGCATTCATTCGCTTTCCGACCTGATTGCCGATTTCGTCGTGCTGTTTGCGAGCCACCATGGCGCCAAGGATGCGGATGCGGACCACCCTTACGGCCATCAGCGCTTCGAGAACGCCGCCTCGCTGGTCGTAGGCATGTTGTTGCTGGCCGTTGGCGCCGGCATGGTCTGGTCGGCGATCGGCAAGCTGGAAAATCCGGACAGCATCCCGACGGTCCATGCGGTTGCGCTCGCCGTCGCCGCAATCGCCCTTTTGGCCAAGGAAGCGCTGTTCCGCTACATGCTCAAGGTCGCCACCCGCGTCAAGTCGAGCATGCTGGTCGCCAATGCCTGGCATGCCCGTTCAGACGCCGCCACATCGCTGGTCGTCGGAATCGGCATTGCCGGCAACCTGGCGGGCTATCCCCTGCTCGACCCCATTGCGGCGCTGATCGTCGGCCTCATGATCGTAAAAATGGGATGGGGATTTGCGTGGGAATCGCTGCATGAACTCATGGACCGCGGCGTCGACGAGCAGGAACTCGCGGCCATCGTCGGCACCTTGAAAGGCACGCCAGGCGTGCTGGGCGTGCACGATGTGCGCACCCGCAAGATGGGCGACATGATCGTCGTCGACGCCCACATCGAGGTCGATGCGATGATCTCGGTTGAAGCCGGCCACGACATTGCCGTCGTCGTGCAACGCAACGTCATGGCGCGCCACCGCGTCCTGTCGCTGATGACGCACATCGATCCGTGGCGCCGTCCCGACCTGGATCATGACAATGCCGCTGCAGCGACAGAACGCACCGAAAAGTCGTCATGACAGCGGCTGCACCGACCGGTGGTCGCCCCACCGAGCCGGCGGCAGTCGATCCCTCCATCAGGCATGCTGAAGACGTCGCGCAAGCGCTCGGGACGGATGTCAGCAGCGGGCTGACGGCGGCACAGGCACTGCGCCGGCTTTTGCAGGATGGCCCGAATGCACTGTGCGCCGCGCCGCGGCTGCCGGCCTGGCGTCGTGTGCTCTCGCATTTCCAGGACCCTCTCGTCTACCTGTTGCTGGTCGCAATCGGGATCGCACTCGTGGCCTGGGCAATCGAAGGCCTGGCCGGCTGGCCGATCGATGCCATCGTCATCGCCACCATCGTCCTGCTCAACGGCGTCCTGGGCTTCGCACAGGAAGCCAAGGCAGAAAATGCCGTTGCCGCACTCAACAGGATGACGGCCGCTAGCGCTTCGGTGCTGCGTGACGGCCAGGTGCTGCGCATTCCCAGCACGGATCTGGTACGTGGCGACATCCTGGTGCTGGCCGAAGGCGACGCCGTCGGCGCCGATGCGCGCCTGCTGGAAGCAACCTCGCTGCGCGTACAGGAAGCCTCGCTGACCGGCGAGAGCGAGGCCGTGCTGAAAGACGCCGCCACCCTGGCGAAAGCCGCGCCGCTCGGCGACCGTCTCAACATGGTCTTCAAGGGCACGGCAGTGGCCCAGGGTGCGGGTCGCGCCATCGTCACCGCCAGCGGCATGGCCACCGAAATGGGTGCGATCGCCGCGATGCTCGGTGCCACCGTCGAGGAGCCGACACCGCTGGAGAAGGAAGTCGGGCGCATTGGCCGCATGCTCGGCTTCGCGATCGTCATCATTGCCGTGGTGGTGGTGGCCACCATCCTGCTGATGTCGGACATCCGCAGCGCCGCCGATGTCATTCCCGTGCTGCTGCTGGGCGTGTCCCTGGCGGTAGCGGCAGTGCCCGAAGGCTTGCCGGCGATCCTGTCGGTGGTGCTGGCGCTGGGCGTACAGCGCATGGCCAGGCACAATGCGATCGTCAAGAAGCTCTCATCGGTGGAAACGCTCGGCTCTGCGTCGGTGATCGCCTCGGACAAGACTGGCACCCTGACCCGCGCCGAGATGACCATCGAGCGGGTGATCACGGCTTCGGGCGACACGCGCATCACCGGTGTCGGGTATGCGCCCGAGGGCCAGGTCGAACACGAAGGCGCGGCGCTGGTCGCCGGGCCACTGCATGTGGAGAACGTCGTGATGCTCAGCGGCGGCAGCTTGGCGGGCAATGCCGGCCTGCGTCAGGATGACGATGCCGCCTGGCAGATCCAGGGCGACCCGACCGAAGCCGCATTCCTGGTGGCCGAGCGCAAGCTGGGCCTCACCGAAAGGCGCGTGCGGCGTTTCGAGCGGATCGGCGAAATCCCGTTCACCTCCGAGCGCAAGATGATGTCGACCATCGAGCTCGACCATGAACACGACGACGCGGC
>JAYUWF010000188.1:0-5281 GCA_043753685.1 Herminiimonas sp. | reverse complement strand
GCTCGACGGTTATCACCGGCCTGACGTTGCCGGTGGCGCTGATCGGCACCTTCCTGTTCATGTACATGTTCGGCTTTACCATCAACACGATTACGCTGATGGCGCTGTCGCTGTGCGTGGGCCTGTTGATCGACGACGCCATCGTGGTCCGGGAAAACATCGTCCGCCATGCCGGCATGAAGGTCAACGGCCGCTTCAAGACGCATCGGAATGCGGCGCTGGAAGGTACTGCCGAAATCGGCCTGGCAGTGCTGGCCACGACTTTTTCGATCGTCGCGGTGTTCCTGCCGGTGGGATTCATGGGCGGGATCATCGGCCGCTTCTTCCATCAATTTGGCGTAACCGTCACGGCCGCCGTGCTGATCTCGATGTTCGTGTCGTTTACGCTCGACCCGATGCTCTCTTCCATCTGGCCGGACCCGGACGTGCATGGCAAGCCCGCGAACGCACCGCCGCAGCGCGGCTGGCGCAGCTGGTACGGCCGCTCGATCGGGCGCGTGCTGGAAGCGTTTTCAAGGTTGGTGGACCGGCTTTCGGCGATCTATCAGCGTTTGCTGAAATGGTCGCTGGCGCATCGCAAGTCGACCCTGGCGATCGCGCTGGCCAGTTTCGTGGCCGGCCTGGCATTGCCGGCATCGGGCTTGATCGGCAGCGAATTCGTGCCGCAGGCGGATTACTCGGAAACCGGCGTGACTTTTTATACACCGGTGGGCTCTTCGATCGAATTCACCGAAGCCAAGGTGCGCCAGGTCGAGGCGGTATTGCGTGAATTCCCGGAAGTGCGTGACATCTACAGCACCGTCAACACCGGCAATGCCGCCGGCAAGAGTTACGCAACCTCCTTCATCCGGCTGGTGCCGCGCGACGAACGCCAGCGCAGCACGGTCCAGATGAGCATTCCAATGCGTGCGCGCCTGACCCAGATCGCCGGCATCACCGTGACCCATATCGGTACCCTCGATGGCGTGGGCGGCGACTCCAAGCAGGTGCGGTTTTCCCTCCTGGGCCCGGACCTGAAGCAGCTCGCGCGCCTTTCAATTGAAGTGCAGGGAAACATGCGCGGCATCGCCGGCGTGGTCGACATCGATTCGAGCCTGAAGGCACAGAAGCCGACCATCTCGGTGACACCGAGGCGCGATCTGGGCGCAGACCTGGGTATCGGCGTGCAACAGATCGGCGACGCCCTGCGCCCGCTCCTGGCCGGTGAAGCCGCCAGCACGTGGCGCGGGCCGGATGACGAGAATTACGACGTCAACGTGCGCCTGTCGCCGACCGACCGCAATAACGTCGACGACCTGTCGCGGCTGATGTTATCCAGCAGCCAATTCAATACCGATGGTTCGCCGAAGATGGTGCCGCTGCGCCAGGTGGCCACCATCGCGCCTTCGTTCGGCGCCAACCAGATCAATCGGCGCGACCTGAACCGCGAAGTCGAACTCTCCGCCAACGTGGTCGGGCGATCGGCCGGCCAGGCCAGCGCCGAGATCAAGACCATGCTCGACAAGGTCGCCCTGCCGCCGGGCTATCGCTACAAGATCGGCGGGTCCACCAAGAGCATGAACGAATCGGCCGGTTATGCCCTCTCGGCGCTGGTGCTGGCGGTGATCTTCATCTACATGATCCTGGCATCGCAATTCGCCAGCTTCCTGCAACCGGTGGCAATCATGTCGGCGCTGCCGCTGACGCTGATCGGCGTGTTCCTGTCGCTGATGTTCTTCCGTTCGACGCTGAACATGTTTTCGATCATCGGCTTCATCATGCTGATGGGACTGGTGACCAAGAATGCGATCCTGCTGGTCGACTTCGCCAACCAGGTCCGCAAGACCGGCGTCAACCGCCACGACGCACTGCTGGAAGCGGCGCACGTGCGGCTGCGGCCGATCCTGATGACGACGCTTGCGATGGTGTTCGGCATGGTGCCGCTGGCGTTTGGCCTGGCGGAGGGCTCCGAGCAGCGCGCGCCGATGGGCAGGCCGTCATCGGCGGCATCATCACTTCCTCGCTGCTGACGCTGGTGGTGGTGCCGGTGATCTATACGTACCTGGACGATTTCGGCGCCTGGATCGGGCGCAAGTGGCATGGCGGATCGGCAGCCGATACCAGCGTGGCTGCCGGAGCGCCGGCGCGCGGCGCAGCGGTCAACCTGGCGCCGATGGACCGGCACGAGGATGTCTGACGCCATGCCTGCGGGCGACTGGATCATCGCTGCCGAAACCGGGTCCGGTCCGGCAATTCGTCATTTCAGCGACCCGGATCTGCAGCCTGTCGCATTGCCCTCCAACATGAAAATGCTTTTGGGTAGCATTGCGGCTGGCGATCGGCAATCCGGCTTTCACGAACCAATTCAGCGATAAAATGCCCGCTGTCCATCATCCTTTCGCCAATCCTTCGTCCGTGAGTCCTTTCAAATGAATATCGAACAAGCCCGTTTCAACATGATCGAACAGCAGATCCGCCCCTGGGATGTGCTCGACACCGACATCCTCGAACTGCTGATGGTGGTCAAGCGCGAAGCCTTCGTGCCCGCCGCGTACCGCAGCCTGGCTTTCATCGACACCGAGATTCCATTGCCCGGCGGCGAGAACATGCTGATGCCGAAATTCGAGGCGCGCATCCTGCAGGAGCTGGGCGTCAAGAAGCACGAGAACGTGCTGGAAATCGGTGCCGGCTCCGGCTACATGGCAGCACTGCTGGGTTACAAGGCCCGCCATGTGACGAGCGTCGAGATCCTGCCCGAGCTGGTCGGGATGGCAAAGGACAACCTGGCGGCGTATGGCGTCGACAATGTCGAGGTGGTCGAAGGCGATGGCGCGCGCGGCTGGCCGGCCGGCGCAGCAGCCAAGGCGGCTGAAGCAACCTGGGACGTGATCGTCCTGTCGGGCTCGGTGCCGGTGATTCCGCAGGCGTTCATGCAGCAATTGAAGATCGGCGGGCGCATGTTCGTGGTCTCTGGCGAAGCACCGGCCATGTCGGCGCAAGTCGTCACGCGCATGTCGGATATCGGCTTTTCGACCGTCAAGGTGTTCGAGACCGTGATCAAGCGTCTGCGCAACGCCGAGACACCTTCGCATTTCTCGTTTTAGGGAGCGGATATGGATCATCTGACCGCACCCGAAGTTGCCGCCCTGGTGGCGCGGGCCGCTGCCGATCCCGGCACTGCGCAGCCGCTGCTGCTGGACGTGCGCGAGCCATGGGAATTCGAGACGGCCCACATGCAGGGCGCCACCCTGGTGCCGATGTCGACCATCGGCAGCCGCATCGCCGAAGTCGAAGCGCTGCAGGAAACCGCCCTGGGCGAGCGGCGGCCGATCGTCTGCATCTGCCACCACGGCGCGCGCAGCATGCAGGTCGCTTCGTTCCTGGAAAAGCAGGGACTGGGAAACATCGTCAACATGACCGGCGGCATTCACGCCTGGTCGCAGCAGGTCGATGCCAGCGTCCCGACGTACTAGAGCAGATTTCTCGATGGCATATCCGCGCCAGGCACCGCTGCGAGCCTCATCCCGGATACACCATTTCGAATTCTGCTCCAAGATTTTTGCAAGATAACCTTGTCCTGGACCTTGTCCTGAACTTTGTCCTAAATACCAGACTGAAAGACCACTTCATGCGCCCCACCGCTTTTGCTTCGCTTGCAACCTTGATCGCAGCCTGCTTCCTGCCGCTGCAGGTGCAAGCCATCGACCTGATGCAGGTGTATGGCGAGGCGCTGGCAAACGATCCGGTCTACGCCAGTGCCCGCTCGACGCTGAGCGCCGGTCAGGAACGGGCGATCCAGGGCCGGGCCGGCCTGTTGCCGGTGATCGGGGCGGGCGGGTCGTACACCCGGGTCGATCAAGAGGCCCTCGGCCGGACCAGCCAGTTCAACAGCAATGTCTACCAGGTACAGCTGACGCAGCCACTGCTGCGGGTCGCCAACTGGGAAAGTTATCAGCAAGGAAAATTGTCGGTATCGGCCAGCGAGGCGCAATTCGCCCAGGTCAGGCAAGACCTGATCGTACGTGTCGGCCAGGCCTATTTCGACGTGCTGGCGGCGCAGGATGCGCTGACGTTCCTGAAAGCGCAGGAAACCGCGATCACTGAACAGCTCGCTTCGGCCAAGCGCAATTTCGAAGTCGGCACCGCCACCATCACCGACACCAACGAAGCCCAGGCCCGCTACGACCTCGCGATCGCACAGCAGATCGCCGCGCAGAACGACCTCGAAGTCAAACGCACGGCACTGCAGCAGATCATCGGCAAGCCGCCGGTGTCGCTGTCGGTATTGCGCGCTGGCGTGACCCTGACGCCACCGGCACCGGCGGCGATCGAGCCGTGGGTCTCCAGCGCCGAGCAACAGAATTTCGGCGTCGTGGGCCAGCAACTGGCGCTCGAAATCGCGACCCGGGAAATCCGTCGCAACCGCGCCGGCCATTATCCGACCCTCGACCTGATCGCCAGCCGCAGCCGCAGCGCCCAGAGCGGCTCGGCATTTGCCGGTGCCAACGGCGCCGGGATCAGCAACGCCATCGGCGTGCAGTGGGCGATTCCGATTTTTTCCGGTTTCGCCGTCGACAGCAAGGTACGTGAAACGATTGCCCTGGAAGACCGTGCCCGCAACGACCTGGAAAACGCCCGCCGCACGGCGGCCCAGGCTGCCCGTCAATCGTTTTTAGGTGTGAACAACGGCCTGGCGCAGGTCAATGCATTGCAAGCGGCCGAAGTATCGAGCCAATCGTCGCTGGAATCGAACCGCCTGGGTTACCAGGTCGGCGTGCGGATCAACATTGATGTCCTGAATGCGCAGCAGCAGCTGTTCCAGACCCGGCGCGACCTGGCGCGGGCGCGCTACGACACCCTGATGAGCGGGCTGCGTCTGAAGTCCGCTGCCGGCACCTTGCAGGAGCAGGATCTGGCACAGGTCAACCTGTTGCTGACGCCGGACGTCCCGGGCGCCGCGAGCGCGACACCGCTGCCGGTGAATGCGGCGCCTGTCAGTGCGGCGCCGGTCGTCGTGACCAGGCCTTCGGTAGCGGCGCCGCCAGCGACGACACAAAAGCCTGCCGCGCCGGCAAAGTCGAAGGACAAGAAGTAGTCCGAGGCAGCTGCTGAATCGGCATCAGCTTAGGATTCATCCTTGAGCAGAATTTGAAATGGTGTATTCGTGATGCGTACCGATTCGGGCCGCAGTGCAAGGCGCAGTGAGCGCCGTGTGGCGGGCCACACTAGCGAGCTGCAACGCCGCAATGTGGCTCGAAGTGGTGCGTAGCGCGGATATACCATTACGAAATCTGCTCTAGGC
>JAYUWF010000187.1:0-5284 GCA_043753685.1 Herminiimonas sp. | reverse complement strand
GCCAGTGGGCCGAGGCATCGGCGCAGGCGCGCATGAAGCCGGCGGGGCCGCAGTAGAACACGTGGGTGCCCTGCTCCGGGTCCCGCAGCAGCGCCGCGATATCCAGGCCCTGGCCAGGTATGCCGTCGTCGAGATGGAACTGCGATGTTCCATGCTGCCACGGACCGGCGAGGACATCGCGAAAGGCGAGGCAGCCGTCGTTGCGCGCACAATAATGAAAGGCGAACGGCACGCCCGCATCGTCCAATGCATGCGCCATGGCTTTCAAGGGCGTCACACCAATGCCGCCGGCCAGCAGAATGACCTTGCGGGCAGCGGCAACCAGGCCGAAGTGATTGCGCGGATGACTGACGCTGACCACATCCTGCACCTGCAGGCTTTGATGCAGCGACTTCGAGCCGCCGCGGCCGTTTTCGTCGCGCAGCACGGCAATCACATAGCGATGCCGGTCGGCGGGCGAATTGGAAAGGGAGTACTGACGCACCACCCCGTCCGGCAAATGCACATCGAGATGGGCGCCGGCCGTGAATGCCGGCAGGTCCAGCCCGGCCGGATCGACCAGTTCGTAGGAATTGATGCCGGTGGCTTCAAAACGTATCTGGCGAACCAACAGCGACAAACGCTCTTGCCGGTTGCCAGAATTGCCTTGAGTCGTTTCCATTGCTTGTTCCTTCATGTGCGGCGCCCGGGACTCGCAGCGCCGGACGGCAGCGATTTACTTCCGTACCGATTGCTCGAGTTCTTCCAGCTGGTCGCGCACGAACGTCGCGCGCGCTGCACCGTTCATGCGTTCGCTCTCGGTCAGGATCGCCACGATCTGCCGCGAGACGTGACGGCGGTTGGCAACTTCTTCCTCGACCGTTGCGCCTTCGGGAATTTCGAACACATTTCCCGTGCAATAGCTGTTGGGGGAGCCGCCGACTTCACGCAGCCACTCGGCAAAGTTGTGCGGGCTGGCGGCAGGATTGGTGCCGCGGATCGCATCGCGCAGCATCTTGCGGAACAAGAAAACACCGGCGTCGAACTTGGTCGGGTTTTCCAGCGCATGGACGGCGATCGGACGCTGGCTGATGATGGCCTCGTAATCGCCCGGCGCATACTGGCAGTCCTTGTAGTTCTCGCGCGCCCGGTGGTCCGTTGGAATCGGCGGCATGTCTTCGAGCTTGTATTTGCCGAACCGCTCCGGCCGGCGCATGGCGACCTGGCCTTCGAGGAAGTCGATGGTTTCGTAGCCGACCATGTCCTTGTCGCCGATGCCGCGCGTATCGATCCCCGGGCCCATAACGCGCCAACCGACCATCTTGCTGTTGACATCGTCGACCGGCACGGTCCAGCGGATGATGTGGAAGCGGCTGAACAGTTTTTTCTGCGAGCCGTCTTCCGATGTGTAGGCATGCAGGCTCAGGTTCGGCAACACCTGGTGCTGCACACGGACGAACAGACGGTCCTTGTCGACGCGGCGGGCGCCGGCGCACGCCAGTCCGCGACCCTGATGGATCGGGATGAACTGCATGTCGGGCGCGACTTCCATCGAGGCGGCGCCGACTTCGTCGAAAGTCGTTCCCTGGTATTTTCCGTTGACGACATTGCGCGCCGAGTGCAGCGCGGTCGGATGGAAATTGTCGGCCGAGTTGTCCTGCACCTGCAGCCAGTTACAGTGCTGGAAATTACTGAACGGGACCAGCTCATCGCCTTCGGCGACGGTGAAGTTGCCTTCCCACTCAGGGAACGGCGGCTCCTGGTCCGGCGGCCCCATGTAGGCGAACACCAGTCCATTGCGCTCGAACGCCTTGTAGGCGCCTTGCTTGATCGAGCACGAATATTTTTCCGCTTCCTTTTCTTCGCCTTTTGGAAACGGCACATGCAGGCAGGTTCCGTCGATGTCGAACACCATGCCGTGATAACAGCACTTGATGCCCCGCTCCTGGATCGCGCCGTATTCCAGTGACGCGCCACGGTGCACGCAATGCGCATGCAGCAGGCCGATGCGGCCCGAACCATCGCGAAAGGCAACCAGCTCTTCGCCCAGGATCTTCAGGAAATGCGGCGTATCGGTCAGCTCCTGCGACATGCACACCGGATGCCAGAAATGCCGCATGTATTCGCCGGTCGGGGTGCCCGGTCCGACTTCGGTCAGTTCCGGATCGTGTCCCGGTACCTTGCTGGTGTAGTAACCACCGAAGGGCGTGAGCTTCTTGGAAACGACTGGGGCTGCGGCTGGCGATGCGGTTGGCGCTGCAGCCTGCGATGCGGCTTGCGCGTTTTTGTCTGGTGCATTCATGGTGAACTCCTTGGATGGAACGAGATACTGATGTTCGGTACTGTCCGGCGTGCAGCCAGCCAGGACGGCTCGGATCGGCGCGGCGCGGCGCGCAAGCGGCGTGCCCTGACAGCCTGCAACGGTAATGACGGCGACGCCGGCGATGGCAAATCCCCTGCTTTCGACGAGGCGAATGTCGCGCCTCGCGTCATGGATCATCGTCATTAGACGTCTACTCTGTATTTTGAACTCTGAATACAGAGCGCATTCTTATGCCGATACCGCGCGATGTCAAGAAATTAAAAAATCAGCTGGGAATTAAAGTTGGGGGAGCTGCCGGCTTTCCGGCGGTGGTCATGATGGCAACTCATGATGGCAACTCACGATGGCAACATCAGGCTCACATGCGCTGCCACCACTTTCCAGCCGCCGGCGGTACGAATCCAGGTCTGGGTCTGGCGGCCGATGCGGGCGTCGCCTGTGCGCGTGAACTGGGTGCAGGCGGTCGCTGCGTCACGCCCGAAAGTAGTGATCACGGTTTGCTGCAGCGTTCGCATCAGGCCGGCCGATGGCCGCGCCTGGCGGAATGCGCGGATCTGCTCCACCCCCACCAGGTTTTCGGCAGCGCCGTAGCGCACGGTGCGTTCGCTGTCCCAGAACAGATGGTCCAGTACCGGTACCTCGTTGTGCGTGAGCGCATGTTCGTAACGGGCAAACGCCGCCTCGACTTCTGCCAGCACCTCCGGCAGGTTGATCCCCTGCGCTGCACCCGCGCGATCCCGCACATCGTGGTCGACCACAAAATCCAGCAGGGCCCGGTCGGCGCCGGCGGCCATCATCAGCGACAGTCCGAGCGGGCAAGCCTCGACTTCGGTGACCGGCACGCTGACCTGCGGCACGCCGGTCAGACCGGCGATACACAGCATGCGCATTGCATTGCCCCGGAATTGTTCCATCCCGGCCAGCGACGTCTTGCGCAGCGGCGCGATGCCCGGTGCGCTCGGCAGGCACAGCATGCTGCCGTCTGCCAGCAAGGCGCCGATCCGCTCGGTCAGGTGATCGCGCACCTGCTGCGCTGCCCGGACCTGGTCTGGACCGATTTCGGCTGCCGCAGCGAAGCGTTCGCGCACGCCGGGGCCGAAGGTCGGAGCGGCATGCGTGATCCAGGCGCCGTGCGTGGCCCAGATCTGCGCGCCTTGCAAAGTGCGGAAGGCAAGCATCAATTCATCCGGATCCGGATTGCCGATGTCGATTTCCACCACGTTGGCGAAACAGGCTTGCAACCGCGCCAGGGCCGGTTGCAGCGCCGCCCTTTCGGCAGCACCGAGCCGGGCCAGGAAATCGCGGGCGATGAACAGGGTGCAGGTCCGTGGCGCTGGCGCCGCTGCCCCTGCCGCTGCCGGTACCGGTATTGATACCGGTACCGCATCCTCGCCCAGCAGCACCGTGCCGACCCGCCGCAGATTGTCGGCGCTGGCGGCGAACCAGCCGACCGTGTCGAAGTCCGCCGCCAGCGGTATCAGTCCATCGGTGGCGATCCGGCCGTGCGTCGGGCGCATGCCGTACAGGCCGCAGAAGCTGGCCGGGATGCGCACCGAGCCGCCGCAATCGGTGCCGATGGCGATGTCGGCCAGGTCGGCCGCGACTGCCGAAGCCGAGCCGCTCGAGGACCCCCCGGGAATGCGTCCGGGCGCGCGCGGATTGGCCGGCGTGCCGTAATGATGGTTCTCGCCATTCAAGCTGTATGCCAGCTCGTCGGTGACGGTCTTGCCGACCAGCGTGGCGCCGGCGGCGAGCAGGCGGCTGATGGTCGAGGCGGTTGCACCCGCCGGCGCATGCGTGCGCTGCCAGTCGGGGCTGCCGCATCCGGTGATGTGTCCGGCGACGTCGAAGACGTCCTTGACGGCCAGGCGCAAGCCGTTGAGTGCGCCGCTGCCGGTGGCCGACAGTTGCACTGCATTGCTGCAGAATGCCGGTCCTGCGGGTTTCATGCCCGGGCCCGCGGTTGGATGGCTGCGCACTGCAGGAAGTCTGGCGCATCTTGTACAAGCACCTGCACGAAGACAGGCACATTGCGTTGGCAACGCAGCGCAGCAGGAATCGACTTTTGCATGGAGCGCGCCTTGATCAGGTTTTTATTGTCATGGCACGCGGACCGACGGGACGGCGCCGGCGAGCGACTCTACATGCTCGACGATGCGCCCGGGCGTGGTCCACCAGGCTTGCCCGCGCCGGCGGATCGCCTGCAGCGCCTGGCGCAGCAGCTTGAGCCGGTACGGCTGGCCGATCAGATACGGGTGCAGTGCGATGCCCATCACCAGCGGTTGCCGTGCGCTCTGGCGCAGCATTTCATCGAACTGGTCTTCGATCATGCGGGCGAACGGCAGCATGTCGAGCTGGCGCGCCACCAGCATCGGTATGTCGTTGAGCTCTTGCGGATACGGCACCGACCAGAGGGTGCCGCCGCGGGTCTGCATGCGCTGGGGCTGGTCGTCGTGGCACCAGTTCAGCGTGTAGCGATAACCGGATTCCTGCAACAGGTCGGGCGTGACCGCGCTCTCGGCGATCCAGGGCGAGAGCCAGCCCGCAGGGGCGAGCCCTTCCATCTGCCGGATCCGCGCACCGCAGTCGGTGATCAGCGCGCGTTCCCAGGCTTCGTCGGTACTGTTCTGGCGCTCGGCATTGGTGTGGCCGTGGCCGATGAATTCATCGCCGCGGGCACGCACTGCCGCCATCAACTGCGGCGCATGATCGTACAGCGCCGTATTGACGATCGCGCCGACCGGCACGTCGAGGCTGTCGAACAGGTCCAGGCAGCGCCAGGCGCCGACCCGGTTGCCGTATTCGCGCCAGGCGTAGTTGAGCACGTCCGGCTCGCTCGACGGCGCCAGCCTGGCGCCCAGACCGCCGCCGAATTCGAAATGCTCGAGATTGAAGCCGATGTAGACGGCCAGCCGGTTGCCGTCCGGCCAGGCGTAGTCCGGACGGTCGACGATCGGCTGATAGGCAAAGCGGTCGTGCGAA
>JAYUWF010000186.1:0-5289 GCA_043753685.1 Herminiimonas sp. | reverse complement strand
ACGTCCTGGCCCGGCCGCTTGATCACCAGCAGCAGCGGGCGCTCGTCCCATTTCGGGTGCGCGATGCCGATGCAGGCCGCCTGCAGCACGGCCGGATGCGCCATCGCGATGTTTTCCAGGTCGATCGTGCCGATCCATTCGCCACCGGACTTGATGACATCCTTGCTGCGGTCGGTAATCTGCATGTAGCCATCTGCATCGATGGTGGCCACATCGCCGGTCGGGAACCAGCCGTCGACCAGCACATCACCGCCTTCGTTCTTGAAATAACTCTTGATGATCCACGGGCCGCGTACCAGCAGATTGCCGTAAGTCTTGCCGTCCCACGGCAGTTCCACGTTGGCGTCGTCGACGATCTTCATGTCCACGCCAAAGATCACATGACCCTGTTTTTCCAGGATCGCGGTCTGGGCTTCGTCGGACAGCGCCAGATGCTTGTTCTGGAGCGTGCCGGCGGTACCCAGCGGCGACATTTCCGTCATGCCCCAGGCGTGGACGACTTCGATGCCGTGCTGATGGCGAAACGCCTTCATCATCGCCGGCGGGCAGGCCGAGCCGCCGATCACGGTGCGCTTGAAGCTGGAGAATTTTAGCCCGTGCTGCGCCATGTGGTTGAGCAAACCCAGCCAGACGGTCGGCACGCCCGCCGAAAACGTCACCTGTTCCGACTCGAACAGTTCGTAGACCGACTTGCCATCAAGTGCAGGACCGGGAAGCACCATCTTGGCGCCCGTCAGCGGCACCGAATATGGCAAACCCCACGCGTTCACATGGAACATCGGCACCACCGGCAGCACCGTGTCGCGCGCCGAGATATTCAATGAATCCGGCAGCGCCGACGCATACGAATGCAGGACCGTGGAACGATGCGAATACAGCGCACCCTTCGGATTGCCGGTCGTGCCAGAGGTGTAGCAGAGCGACGAGGCTGAATTTTCATCGAAGAGCGGCCAGGTGAATTCGGCCGAATTCGCTGCGATCAAGTCTTCGTAGCACAGCAGGTTGGGAATCTTGGTGTCGGCCGGCATGCGGTCGCGATCGGCCATCAGGATGAATGCCTTGATGGTCGTGCATTGGGAGAAAAACGCTTCCACCGCCGGCAGGAACGTCAGGTCAAACAGCAAGACCTGGTCTTCGGCGTGATTGGCGATATAGGCGATCTGGTCCGGATGCAGGCGCGGATTGATCGTGTGCAGCACGGCGCCCGAGCCGGAAATCGCGTAGTACGCTTCCAGGTGTCGGTAACCGTTCCAGGCGATGGTGCCGACCCGGTCCCCGAGCTTGACGCCCAGACCGGCCAGCGCATTGGCCAGCTGCTTGGCGCGCTTGTGGCAATCGCGGTAGGTATAACGGTGCAGGTCGCCTTCGACCCGGCGCGAGACAATTTCGCTGTGGCCGAAATAGCGATCGGCGTGTTCGATGATGCTGGAAATAAGCAGGGGCTGATCCATCATCTGCCCCATCAACGGACTTTTCGGGTACTCCACCATCGTGTCTCCTGATGCCTGTTATTTTTTATAGAACGGATTTTTGTACGCCCGTGCTATTACCGTCAATGAATTTCGATGGTGCAATGCGTCAAGTCGCCCCTGGGGGCGCTTTCACTAAGTGTTATCCACAGTCGTAACGGATTTGTACAGGCTGCTTTTCGGGCTGCGCATCACGCGACGCAACATCGGCTCGAACGTTGCCAGCGGCAGCGTGTCGTAATCCGGGTCGAACGACGGCGCGTCGTAGCGTTCGCAAAACTCCAGAGTCTGATCGTAGACCGCCTGGCCTGCGAACTGGTCGCGCAGGTTACGATCCATGCCGAGGTGATGAAAAAAGTAGTAACCCTGAAAAATTCCGTGCTTTTCGATCATGCTGAACCTGTCGGGGTCGACGAAGGGTTTCAGAATCGCCGCGGCGATATCGGGATGGTTGAAGGTGCCGAGCGTGTCGCCGATGTCGTGCAGCAGCGCGCAGACAACATACTCTTCGTCGCGACCGTCGCGCAGCGCCCGGGTCGCGGTCTGCAGGCTGTGGGTCAAGCGATCGACCGGAAAGCCGCCGTAGTCGCCGTCGAGCAGGCGCAGGTGCGCCAGTACCCGGTCCGGCAGGCCACGCGAAAAATGCTTGAATTCCTCGCCGATCTTTTGCCAGTCTTCGGCCGTGCTTTGCTGCATGTCGGTAAAGCTTGCGGTCTCGCTCATGTGATGCTCCTCGAATGGATGTCGGCTGCTGTCGTGTGTATTGAGAACCTATTTCGATGTCGGCGTACGCTGCGCCAGGCTTCAGGTCCGGAAGGATGGATCCTTGCGATCCAGGCGACGCAACAGTCCCGGCCAGGCCAGCATGCCGCCCTGCCCCTTGGTCGCGGCGCGCGCCTGGGCGATGGCGCCATCGATGATCGCTTGCGGAATCGGGATCAGTTCGCCGCCACCGGACTGGGCGCGGATCTGGATGGTGCAGGCGGCTTCGAAAAAGTACATCGCCTGGAAAGCGTCGGCAATCGTCTTGCCCACTGTGAGCAAACCGTGATTGCGCAACATCAGATAATTCTTGTTGCCCAGGTCGGCCACCAGGCGCGGCTTTTCGTCCTCGTTCAAGGCCACGCCTTCGTAGCCGTGATAAGCCAGGCTGGCGAGAATGAAGATTGATTGCTGCGACAGCGGCAGCACGCCGTTTTTCTGCGCCGAGACGGCCACGCCGTTCAGGCTGTGCACATGGATCACACAGTGCGCGTCATGCCGCACCGCGTGGATCGCCGAATGGATCGTGAAGCCGGCCGGGTTGACCGGAAACGGCGACTCTTCGATCTTGTTGCCGTGTAAATCGATTTTCACCAGCGACGAGGCAGTGATTTCGTCGAACATCATGCCGTACGGGTTGATGAGGAACTGGTCTTCCGTACCCGGCACGCGTGCCGTGACGTGCGTGAAGATCAGGTCGCTCCAGCCGAAATCGGCAACCAGCCGGTAACAGGCCGCCAGATCGACCCGGGTCTGCCACTCCTCTTCCGAGACGCGTTGCTGCATGGAAGGGATCATCAATTTTTCGGGTGCGTTCATGGCGTCTCCTGTTGTCTGTCAAAATAGCGGCTGCACTTCTGGTCGGTGCGCTTTGAGCCGGATGCCAATAGTATAAGTTTATTTCCAATCAATGCCGGCGTCGTGCCTGCCAAGTTATTTTGCCGTCGATTTTCCAGCGAATTCCCGCTCACCCTTGCTCCTTTCCATGACTGAACCTGCTGTCTTCGCCGTTGCCACCGCCACCACTGCCAACGCCGGCGCATCGATCGAATCCCTGCCATTCGGCCACGCCTTCGGTGCCCTGCCGGCGCAGTTCTACACACGGCTGCAACCGACACCGCTGCCGTCGCCGTACCTGGTCGGCGCCAGCGCCAATGCCGCTGCGCTGGTGGGCATCGACCCTGTCGCCTTTCAAACCCGGGAATTCATCGAAGCATTCACCGGCAACGTCTTGCCCCCTGCTGCACAACCGCTGGCGGCCGTGTATTCCGGGCACCAGTTCGGCAACTGGGCCGGACAATTGGGCGATGGGCGGGCGATCCTTTTGGGAGACTTGCCGGCACCGTCGACGCCGCCGCCGCATGTGCTGGAAGTCCAGTTGAAGGGCGCGGGCATGACCCCGTATTCGCGCATGGGCGATGGCCGCGCCGTGCTGCGCTCGTCGATCCGCGAGTTTCTGTGTTCGGAAGCCATGGCCGCGCTGGGCATCCCGACTTCCCGCGCATTGTGCGTGACCGGTTCCGACCAGTTCATCATGCGCGAGACGCCCGAAACATCCGCAGTCGCGACCCGCATGGCGCCCAGCTTCATCCGCTTCGGCTCGTTCGAACACTGGTTCTACAACGACCGGCCGGACGAACTGAAGATCCTGGCCGACCACGTGATCGACCGGTTCTATCCTGCGCTGCGCGACCAGGGCAACCCGTACGCTGCATTGCTAACGGAAGTCGCGCGCCGCACGGCGCACACGATCGCGCAATGGCAGGCAGTCGGTTTCATGCACGGCGTCATGAATACCGACAACATGTCGATCCTCGGATTGACGCTCGATTACGGGCCCTTCGGTTTCATGGAAGCCTACGATGCCCGCCACATCTGCAATCACACCGATCAACAGGGACGCTATTCCTATGCGATGCAACCGCAGATCGGTCACTGGAACTGTTTTGCCCTCGGCCAGGCGCTACTGCCGCTGATCGGCGATGTCGAGACAACGCAGGCAGCGCTGGCCGACTATCAGCCACAATACATTGCGCGTTTCGGCGCACTGATGCACGCCAAGCTGGGTCTGACGACCGTGCAGGCAGAAGATGCGACGTTGATCGATGCGCTGTTTTCGCTGATGCAAGCCAATCATGTCGATTTCACGCTGTTCTTCCGGCGCCTGGGCCGCTTGCAACTGGACGATCCTGGCCTGGATGCGCCGTTGCGCGACCTGTTCCTCGACCGCGCCGCCTTCGACGCCTGGGCAGTACAATACCGCGGCCGGCTGCGACAGGAAGCCAGCGCCGACGCAGCGCGATGCCTTGCAATGCAGGCAACCAACCCAAAATACGTCCTGCGCAATTATCTGGCCCAGGTCGCCATCGAAAAAGCGCAGAACAAGGATTTCACGGAAGTCGCCAATTTGCTCGCCGTCCTGGAAAAACCATTCGACGAGCAACCCGAAAATGAACATTACGCTGCCCTGCCCCCCGACTGGGCCAGCCATCTGGAAGTGAGTTGCTCGTCATGACAGACAAAGTAATCAAGACCGACGCCGAATGGCGCGCCCAATTGTCCGAACTGGATTACCAGGTTACCCGACATGCCCATACCGAGCGCGCCTTCACCGGCCGCTACTGGGACAGCCATGAAGCAGGCACCTATACCTGCGTATGCTGCAACACGCCGCTGTTCGCCTCCGATGCGAAATTCGATTCCGGCTGCGGCTGGCCGAGCTACTTCACGGCGCTCGACCCGGCCAACGTGATTGAAAAAGTCGACCGCGCCCATGGTATGCTGCGCACCGAGATCATTTGCGCAGTGTGCGACGCCCATCTCGGCCACGTGTTTCCCGATGGTCCGCCGCCGACTGGCTTGCGCTACTGCATTAACTCCGCCTCCTTGCGGTTCGACCCTAGCTGACATCACAACATGAAATTATTGTTCGACCTGTTCCCGATCATCCTGTTTTTTGCCGTGTTCAAACTCGGCGAGATGAATGAGGCGGGAGCGTATGCGCTGGCCACCGCGATGGTGGGAAACTTCGTCGCGGGCGGCGGGCTCAAACCGGACC
>JAYUWF010000185.1:0-15933 GCA_043753685.1 Herminiimonas sp. | reverse complement strand
AGCCCGGCGAAAACGCCATGTCGGCGCCCTTCACATCGATCAGGGCATCGACGATCAGCTGGTCGAAGGTGCCGTTGAAATTGCCGCGGCGGTACAAGGTTCCCTGCGTCATGGCGAGTTGCTCGCCGAGCTTTGCGGCAAACGGTGCGCGCACCCTGGTGATCAGCGCATCCATCGCCTTGTCGGCCGGCAGAAAATTGGCAAACACCGGCAGCAGCTTGTACTTGAAGCCCTGGACTGCACCGCCGCGCACATCGAAGTCGAGCACGCCGAGGAACTTGCTGTTGCTGCCGGCATTGGTCACCAGCGTCTTGCCGCCGGCATTGGCAACCAGGATCGGCGTCGGCATGCCGTCATGCGTATGGCCACCCAGGATCGCATCGATGCCGCGCACGCGCGAGGCCAGCTTCAGATCGACGTCCATGCCGTTGTGCGACAGCAGGACGACCACCTTCGCGCCCTTGGCACGGGCCTCGTCGACCATCTTCTGCATGTTCTCTTCCTGGATGCCGAAACTCCAGTCCGGCACCAGATAACGCGGGTTGGCAATCGGCGTGTAGGGAAATGCCTGGCCGATGATCGCCAGCTTGACGCCGTTCATCTCCTTCATCACGTACGGCGGGAAGACCTGGTCGCCGAAATCGTTGGTCTTGATGTTCTGGGCGATGAAGTCGACGCGACCCTTGAAGTCCTTGTCGACGATTTCCTTCACACGCTTGTCGCCCAGCGTCATTTCCCAGTGCGCCGTCATGACATCGACGCCCATCTCCAGACACGCATCGACCATGTCCTGGCCGTTGGTCCAGAGCGCGGTTGCCGAACCCTGCCAGGTATCGCCACCGTCGAGCAGCAACGCGCCGGGACGCCCCGCCTTGATGCGCTTGATCAGTGTCGTCAGATGCGCGAAGCCGCCGACCTTGCCGTAGGTTTTCGCCGCCTGCTCGAAATCCAGGCAGGTGAACGCATGGGCTTCCGGTGTGCCGGGCAGCACGCCGCTCTGCTTCAAGAGCCTGTCGCCGACCAGGTGCGGAATGCGGCCGAACGCTTCTCCGACACCGATGTTGACGCTCGGCTCGCGGAAGTAGACGGGGAGCAGTTGCGCATGGCAGTCCGTGAAGTGCATCAGGTGCACGTTGCCGTAACGGGGCAGGTCATAAAGCTTGTCCGGCGTTGGCGCGGCAAGAACATTGGGGGCGTCGAGCGCCATGCCGGATGCAGCGGCAATGCCTAAAACCTGCATGAACTCGCGGCGGTTCAGACTCATCGGGTTTCCATTTCTTTGACAGACAAAAATCTGGGCACTAGGCGCCTGCCCAGCATTCGGCAATGACGTGCCGGGGCCACAGTGCGCCCCCAGGATGCAGCAATCGGATCATTGGTTGACGGGCGAAGCCAGGTCGAGCAGCAGCGCCATCACATCCTTCAACTGCGCTTCGGTCAGGATGCCCTTCTCGCCGAAGCGCGGCATGTTCGAGCAGGCGTGATATGCCTGGGCGTTGTAGAGCTTGGTCCAGGTGTATTTGACGATGGCCTCGCTCTGGCCGCGCAACTTGCCGTAGTTGTAGAGCGACGGACCGATATTGCCGAACGAGATTTCCGCCTTGGTCATCTGATGGCAGGCATAACAGTTGCCGCCGTTGACCGAGCCGACCGGGTCCGAGGATTGCAGGCCGCGCCCGTTCTGGGCAATGGCCTCACCGGCCTTCCAGTCGCCGAGATACTTGCCATCGGCCGGAAACACGACCCAGGCCAGTTGCGCCGCTTCGAGCCGGGCCGAGACTGCAGGCGCCACTGTCTGCGTCACATCGCTGCAGACGCGCTCGAGTTCATCCTGCTGGAATACCCGCTCTGCGCTGGCCGGACCCTTGGTCTTGAAATCGGCTTTCATCATCTCGAGCGCCACCTTGCCGTAATCGGTGTCGGCAGCAACGGTGGCGCATCCTGCAACCAGCACGGCCGCTGCGAGCAGGAATGGAATGGTCTTGGTCATGAACGGCTCCCTAACGTTTCAATGCCGGCCCGTCATAGACGGCGCCCTCGGCATTTTTGGCAAGATACATCGTCAGCGCCGTCAGGCTGTCGGACGCATACACCGGCTCGGGAAAACGCTGCTGCCGGTAGCAATCGTTCAGGCGATGCTGCATCGTGCGCACCTCGCCCTGCGAGACGCGATAGGCCGGCCAGGTGGCGTAGGCCATCTGCGCATCCTTCTTTTCCAGCAGATTGGGCAACTGCTGCAGGCGAATGCGCTGGCCGCTGGTGGAATGACAGGTGGCGCAGGCGAAGTCGTGACTGCCGCCGCGGAAAAAAAACATTTGCCTGCCGATTTCATAGGCGCGCTTTTCCGCCGGATGAGAGGCCGACGCCGCCATCTTCATGCCACGCGATTCGCCGGTGATGTAGGCAACCAGGCCCCCGATGATCGAGAGGTTGCCGGCCGAGCCGAACGGCGTCTTCACTGCTTCGGCCTGGGACAATCCCTGCAGCGTCGTGCGGCATGCGATCAGGCGCTGCTCCAAGTCCATGACCTTGTTGGTGTCCTTGAAATAGCGCGGCAGCTCGGCGTAGGCGCCTTTGACGATACCCGGCCCTTTGCCGAGATCGCACTGTTCGAGCGACACGTTCTTCGGCCCCGCTTTTTTTTTCCACAGGTCTTCGCCGCGGGCTTCCCAGAGTTCAGCCGGATTGCCGTCGGCAAGCATCTGCCGGTATTTTGCGATTTCATCGGTCGCCGAGGTCTGGGCGCGCACCGGGACTGCGGCGGCAGCGCTCAGGGTTAGAACGATGACGCCGGATTTAAAGAGATGGTGCATGTCGTCTCCTGTCGTGATTATGTTGCAGCGCTCTTGTGGCGCCTCTGACTGCATTACAGTGGCGATCGTATCAGGAGGCGATTGTCTGATCGGTGCGGGCGTCGCCCTTGTTGTCGGTCCAGGTGACTGAAATCTTGTCGCCCTTGGCGCCGCCCTTGAATTTGAATGCCAGGTACGGATCCTTGGATACCGATGGGCCGAACAATCCATCGAGTACGATTTTGTCGTTGGACTTGACGACCAGGTTCTGGATGAAATGTCCGGGAATGACCTTGCCCGCCGCATCCTTGCGCTGGCCGGTCTCCATGTCGTGCCGCATCAGTATCTTGACATCGACCACGTCGCCTGCGGTAGTGGCACGAATGCGCATTGGATCGCCCATGATGGTATTCCTTTCGTGTTGGTGCAAATGTATTGTGAACTGCCTGCTGGCAGCTGACGCGGCCGCATCGTTTGAATCGACAGCTTGAATCGACAGGTTGAATTGATCGGCTCAACCGCCGCATCCGCCGAGCGTGACCTTGATTTCCTTGGACGCGGTCAGCCATTTGCCATCGGCCTTGATCAAGGCGATGACGTTCGATGTCGTACCCATCTTGACGCGCGTGGAAATGTTGGGCTCGGTGCCAGCCGGTATGTTGAAACTGGCCGACATGGCGCTTGGATTTTTTTCCACCAGGATTGCCATGTACTCGGTTTTCGGCAGTGTCGTCGATACCGCCACCGGCACGACTGCGCCGTTCTCCGCAATTTCCGGTGCCGTGATGGTGATGTCCGCACTGACCGCAAACTTGTCGCCGCCCAGTGCCTTCAATACCGCATCGAGGCTTTTTGCATCGAATACCTGCGCGCTCCACTCGGCGCCGAAGACATCGCCGACCCTCAATATGCCTGCCGCGAAGGCCATGCTCAGTGCCGATCCGATACGGATCATGTCGCGTCTTTTCTTGTCCATTACTGTCTCCTGTATGGTTGCCACGTTTTACTGCCCTGCCATTTGCTGACACGTCGTCCGACACCAGGCCATTAGCCGCCTGTGAGGATCCATCGCACCATCGTCTTGATGTCGTCGTCCTTGATCGTTGCCTGCGCCGGCATCGGTATCGGGCCCCAGACGCCGCTGCCGCCAAGCCTGACCTTGGCTTCGAGACGCGCCTGTGCCCCGGCGTCGCCCTTATATCTGGCCATGACCTCATTGAAGCCGGGACCGACGATCTTGCTCGTCATGCCATGACAGGCAATGCAGCTGTTCTGGTTGAGTAGCGCTATCCCCGGCCCCGGCGTGGTCGTGCCGGCTGCGACAGCCTTCACCGGCGCACCTGCGACGGCCAACATTGCAGCGCCGGGCGTGGGCACGCCGCGAACCGGGCCGAACTGCCGGTTCTGCTCTGCCAGGTTGCCGCTGGCGCCGCGCGCGCTGTCGGGCAGGAACGACGACACGGTCGTCTGCACCGGGCAATTCTTCATGCAGGCGACGTTGTGGACGTCCGGCGTTCCCTTGACATCCCAGAGACCATGCTTTTGCGTCATGCCATTCCGGTTCGGCATCTGCTTCTGAACATCGGCAATGTTCTGGTCGTTCAGCGTGAAATCGGCCGGCACCACCTCGGCCATGTTCAGGATATAGGCAGTCACGGCATACACCTCCTCGGTGCTCAGCGACTTCGGTGCATTCCATGGCATGGCACGGCGGATGTAATCCCAGAGCGTCGAGACCGTCGGCACCTTCATCATGGTGGTGCGCTGCGGCTGCTTGCCATTGGCCAGCGCGGCGACATGGCCGCTCGCCATGTCTTCCTTGGTGGTGCCGCCGATGATGGGCGTGAAGACATTGTTCGATTCGCCGAACACACCGTGGCAGCTCGCGCACTTGCCTTCCCAGACGTCCTGCCCGCGCTGTACCGTGCCCGCCCCCTTGGGCAAGCCCTTGAAGTCGGGTCGCACGTCGATGTCCCATGCGGCGATTTCCTTCGACGTAGCCGGGCGGCCGATGCCGACGAGATCGGACGCATTGGCGCCTGACCCGATGCTGGCGCCCCAGAGCGCCACGGCGATCAGTAGCGGTTTAATAAATCTGGACATTCGATACCTCGCCGGATGCTGCAACCTGCCACGACTGGATCGCATTGTTGTGATAGATCGACTTGGTGCCACGCACGGCGCGCAGCTGATTGCCCTTCGGTTGCACGTAGCCGGTGTCGTCGATCGCCCGCGCCTGCAGCACTGCGGGCGAGCCGTCCCAGATCCAGTCGATGTTGAAACGGGTCAGGCATTTCGTCAGCACCGGCCCTTCCAGGCGTGCGGTGCGCCAGGTGCGGCCACCATCGGCCGACACATCCACCCGCTTGACCTTGCCGCGACCCGACCAGGCCAGGCCGGTGACGTTGAAGAAGCCCTTGTCGACCAGTGTCTGGCCACCGGAAGGCGAGGTGATGACCGACTTGCATTCCTGGATCGAGGTGTACTGGCGTTGCTGGCCATCGGGCTGCAGATCGACATAATGGATCGCTTCATCCTTGGTGGCCCAGGGCATGTCGCCGACCTCGATGCGGCGCAGCCACTTCACCCAGGACACGCCCTGCACGCCCGGCACCACCAGCCGCAACGGATAGCCATTCTCCGGGCGCAGCATCTCGCCGTTCATGCCGTAGGCGACGATGGCGTCGTCGAGCGCGCGGTCCATGCCGATGGTGCGGGTCATGGATGAGCCGTCGCCACCCTCGGCCAGCACGAACTTGCCGTTCTTGCGGTCGAAACCACAATCGTCGAGCAGCACCGACAGCGGCACGCCGGTGAATTCGCAGCAGCTGAGCATGCCGTGCGTGTACTGCACGGTCGGCACCGCGACATTGCCCCATTCGGTCGCGGTATTGGCGCCGCATTCGATGAAATGCATGCGCGAGACCGACGGCAGGCGCATGATGTCGTCCATCGTATAGACCTTGGCCTGCTTGACCAGGCCATTGACCATCAGCCGATGTTTGGTCGGATCGATGTCGTACCAGCCCTGGTGATGGCGTTCAAAGTGCAGGCCATTGGGCGTGATGATGCCGAACAGGCCTTGCAGCGGCGTGAATGCCACCGATGCCTGGCTCACACGCGTGAGCCCCGGCGATTCGCGGCGCAACAGGTTGGTTTCGAATTTGGACGGCATGCCGTAGGGATTCGAAGCGACGCCCTTGCCCAGGGTCGTCGAATGCTCGGGCAGGTTGAGGATGTTCGGGTCGCCCTCCGCATCGGCGCCGCTCAGCCCCTTGGCCATACCGCTGCCGGCAGCCACTGCCGCGCTGGCTGCCAGAAAGCCCTTGCGCAGGAAGCCGCGCCTGGCTGCGTTCAAACCCTGGGTCGTGATTGCCTGTGCCAGATCCGGCGCCACGAAATTTTCCGGTGCCGGAAGGATTCGCCCGCTTTTTTTTATCGCATCATGCATTCGGATAGTCCTTGCGTGTCGCCGAAAATACGGGTTGCCGATATGGGCCGGGCCTCGATGGGCTCAGGTCTGGAGCGTGAATTTTTTTGCCAGCTTGGGACTGATCGCCTTCTGATTCGCCATTTCGATCGCCATCTGGGTACAGACGTTGCGGCAGATATCGACGGTATGTTCATTGCTAATCTTGTAAAAAACCGCCGTGCCTTCCTTGCGCCTGGAAAGAATCCTGGCGTCGTACATGAGCTTCAAATGCCGCGAGATGTTCGTCTGGGTCGATTCGGTGGCAATCACGATGTCCCCTACCGAACACTCGCCGTCACAAAGCGCATGCAGAATGTTCAATCGGGTTGGCTCGGACAGCACCGAAAAATAGCGCGACACCATTTCGAAAAGTGCATGCAGTTCCTGCTTGTCGGTGCTTGGCATCTCTTGTCAATCCTTTGTATGCGAATGTACGCATATAACCAAGTTTCGACTGAAAGAACAAGAAGTTTCCATTGCGCACTGCAGCACCCGCTTGTGTGACGAATGGTCAAGACGCCGGGTCGGCGCATGTCGCCGATCGGCTGGCTTGCTCCGTTGCGACGCCTGTTTGCAACGGCGCCGGATCGGTCACTACTTCGCCAGGCTTTCCTGTTCCATCAGGATGTAGGTTCCATAGGCGTTGAGGCGATTGGCCTGTGCGAATGCGGGATAGTGTGCAAAGGCGCTCCAGTCGACCCTGGCGTAGGCGTCTTCGAAACCGGTCATGTCGTTGACCGCCGCACCCATCACCTTGCGCAGGTACGTCAGGTAATCCCTGGTCAGACGCAGGTCCGCGGCCGGATCGGTCGATTTCGCACCGTGTCCGGGAATGACGATTGCCGGTTTTACTTCGAGCATGTGCTCCAGCGCGGTCAGCCAGACGCGGCTGTTGGCATTGCCGACAAACGGTATGCGCCCGGTGAAATACAGGTCGCCTGCAAACAGGACCGAATCGTTTTCGACGAACATCATGATGTCTTCATCCGAATGCGCGCCGCTGACATCGATCAGTTGGAAGCGCACGCCGCCCATGGTGAAGCGCATCACCTTGTTGTTTGAAAAATCGAGCCATCTGTCGGCTGCGATCAACGTGGTTTTGTCATCCACCCAGGGAGACAGGCTGGCCCGCCGCTCGGCCAGGCGCGCAACGGCCATGTCCGAATTCAGGTAAGCGCGGCCGCTCCGATGCGCCCATACTTCCGCGCCGATTGCCTTGAAGGCCTGCAGACCATAAATGTGATCGGCATGGTAATGGCTGACGATCACCCGCCTGATCGGCGCCTGCGTGATCTTGCGGATCGCCGTGATCATCGCGGTACCCAGCACCGGCGTTCCCAGGCTGTCGAATACCACGACACCATCGTCGGTGACGACGAAGCCGGCATTGGACATGAAGCCCTGGTTCGATGCCGCAGCCATGCCCGCTTCGCCCTGGAAGTAGTAGACATGCGGCGAGACGGCGAGCGCCGCCAGCACCTTGTTGCCTTCCGAGGCGCTGGCCGCCCCGCCAGCGCAGAGCAGCACGACGAGCCACGCGCTGGAAAGCATCCACTGCAACTGCGCTACTAGCGAGACCTGCCGACGCCCTGTCGGGCTGCGCCCGGCGCGCAGATCACGGCCGGACATAGGCATAGCCCGCTTCCTGCAGCAACATGATTTCCGAGACGCCCGCCGGCACATAACTGATGCCGCCCAACATGTCGTCCTTGGTCAGCTTCTGTGCCTGCATCGTATTTTCGCAGGCAACGACCTTCACGCCGGCGCGCAGCGCATCGGCGATCCGATTCGAAGCCGGCGATTCCATCTGCAGCATGGCCAGGCCCGGGCCGTAGGCCACCACTTCCACCGTGATGTTTTCTTTTCCGAGATCCGCCTGGATGTTGCGGATGTTGCTCATCACTAGCTCCCACCGCTTGGGATCGTTGTCGCTCACCTGGAACACGACGCGGTGCTTTACTGAACCGGGGTTCGGCGCGACGGACCTGGTTTGCGCATGCACGACGGTGACGCCCGCCTGCGAAGCAATGGCCAGTGCCAGCAATTTGGCCAAAAAAGAACGTCTCATTTTTGTCTCCCGGATTGTTATGTCAGGCAAGTGTAGCCCATCAACTTCTGAAGGGCCGGTTCACCGCCTTGCACGTGTTCCCCGACGCCGGAGAGGCAAACCGCCATTCCCATGGGCCGAGGCCAGCATGGCATCAGGATCGATTTTTCCGGGAAGGGTGGGCATGACTTCAGGTATCTGCTGGATCAATCATCACTACACCTCCCATCAATATATGAATCCATATATTGTTAACTTTGAAGAAACTGCTTGTCATCCTGCCGTTTTTGACCCAAATCAAATTTTTCCTGAACATAAACTGTATAAAAGCAGCAACTAGCCAAGATGAAATGTTTCTGTCGCCGAGTTTTAACCCTTCGAGGTTCGGCGCCCGGCGGCCAGCCAATGAGACCTGACATTTTTTGCGTGGCACCCTCAATGTCGTCCCTTTTAACCAGCATCGTTTTCACTTCGAAAGGTAATACCATGCATGCCAACGTTGGAACTATCGACCGCACCATTCGGATACTGTTCGGCCTCGGTTTGATTGGCGCTACGCTGTTCGGCGCCATCGGGGTCTGGGGCTGGCTCGGCGTGATCCCACTTGCTACGGGAATTTTCCGTTTCTGTCCTGCCTACCTGCCTTTCGGACTAAGTACCCGCCCAGGATAAATTGGGAAATGGATGTGGTCCTGATGGGATGGGATGCAAGGCGGTGGAGCAAGGAATTCGTAGGGCATGCCCTACGCTTGCGAAACGGCATCAGCTTGCAAGCTGATGCGCCTTCTGGACCCGCCGCAGTGCGAGCACTGCAAGGGGAGACCAACGCAGCAGCGCGCCCATCAGGGCCGCAGACATTCACAATTTATTCTGGGAGGGTTCTTACACATATGTCCGATGAAAAAATGAGTCAAGTCGTTCCGTGCTACCGGGAGTTGACGCAAGCGGTATCGAAAAACCTTGGCACACTGCGAACGGACCAGCCGGATCTGATGAAAGGTTTTAACGACCTGGCGAAAGCGGCGTCGCGTGACGGCGCTCTCGATAAGAAGACCAAGGAGCTGATCGCGTTGGCGCTCGGTGTGGCCGCGCATTGTGACGCGTGTATCGGCTTCCATGTACAGGCGCTGGTAAAGCTTGGAACGACGAAAGCCGAACTTGAAGAAGCTCTTGGCATGGCAATCTACATGGGAGGCGGTCCGTCGCTCATGTATTCGTCGAACGCGCTGGCCGCCTTTGATGAATTTTCCCAGCCTGAGTGAAGCGCAAAAGCCGCCTTGTCTGTCTTGAGGATGTCTGTTCCACGCGTCGTAACGATAACGATGTCACCACCGGAGCGGCATCCTGGACGTCAGTATTCGACCGGCTAAGCGGTGCTCTGCACATTCCCGGTCTTGGAAGCGTGTTACACCAAAGCGCTACATTGAACAGCAAGCCGTTCGAACCGCCCGAATCAGATTCAAAAGGACTTCTCGTGAAAATTTTTCCCGCAATATTGGCATGCACGTCCATCAGCGTCGCACTTTTGACGGGATGCACCAGCCCATCCATGACCCATCCTTCCGACAGGATGGGTGCAATGGCAAAATCGGACGGTGACACGATGTCCATGTGCGACATGCATCAAAAAATGATGACGATGTCGTCGCAGGACAAAAAAGCGATGATGGACGCCCGCATGAAAAGCATGACGCCGGAGATGCAAGCGCAGCACATGGACAAGATGAAGCAGTGCATGTGACACACGGCGCGTGGGCGGTCGCCTGGTCGCGTGGCATCGGGCTGTCATTACTGCTAGGAGCTGGGATTGATGAAGGCTAACGACATGCATCACCACAAGGCGACGGAACAGCCCGTTACGCAATCCGCACTGGTGGTTTCGGCGAGCCAGGACAAGCCATTCACGGACCCGGTATGCGGCATGAAAGTGCAGGATACTGCCGAGAAGACGGTCGTACACGACGGTACTGCTTTCCATTTTTGCAGCATGGGCTGCGTCGCGAAATTCAAGGCGGATCCGCAGAAATACCTGAACCCGCGGCCGGCCGAATCGACAGCGCCCGCTCCCGAGGGTGCGCAGTACACCTGCCCGATGCATCCGGAAATCCGGCAATCCGCGCCCGGTACCTGTCCGAAATGCGGCATGGCCCTGGAGCCGGAGATGCCAGGCCTGGACGATGCGGAGAACCCCGAGCTGCTCGATTTCAGGCATCGGTTCTGGTGGACGCTGCCGCTGTCGGTCGTCGTGTTCGTTCTGGCGATGTTCGGCCATATGGTTTTCAAGGGTGGCCTGCCGTACCAGAACTGGATGGAGTTTGCCATCAGCACGCCGGTGGTGCTTTGGGCTGGCTGGCCGTTTTTCCAACGCTGGGCGCAATCGCTGGCAAACCGCAGTCCCAACATGTGGACGCTCATCGGTACCGGCGTTGGTGCTGCCTATGGCTACAGCGTCGTGGCGACCGTATCGCCCGGCATCTTCCCCGCCACATTCGCTCAACATGGCAACGTCAGCGTCTATTTCGAAGCAGCCGCAGTCATCATTTCGCTGACCCTGTTGGGGCAGATCCTGGAACTGCGGGCGCGATCGCAAACCTCGGCCGCCATCAAGTCGCTCATGGGCCTGTCGCCGAAGACGGCAAGGCGCATCAGGCCCGACGGCACTGAAGAAGATGTACCGCTGGTCGATATCCACATCGGTGACTCGCTGCGCGTGCGCCCGGGCGAGAAAGTGCCGGTCGACGGTATCGTTCTGGAAGGCGAAAGCGCAGTCGACGAATCGATGCTGACCGGCGAGCCGGTGCCTGTCACCAAGCGTCCCCCGGACAAGGTGATCGGCGCGACCATCAATGCCAGCGGGAGTCTGGTCATGCGCGCAGAAAAAATCGGTTCGCAGACGATGCTGGCGCAAATCGTCCAGATGGTCGCTCAGGCGCAACGGTCGCGCGCGCCCATGCAGCGACTGGCCGACGTCGTAGCCAGTTATTTCGTCGTCATCGTCGTCGGCATCGCCAGCGCCACGCTGCTGGTCTGGGGATTCTTCGGGCCGCAGCCGAGCTGGGTGTTCGGCTTCGTCAATGCCGTGGCCGTCCTCATCATCGCCTGCCCTTGCGCGCTCGGACTGGCAACGCCGATGTCGATCATGGCGGCCACCGGCCGGGCGGCAACGCAAGGCGTTCTATTTCGCGATGCTGCGGCGATCGAGCGCATGCGCTCGGTCGACACCCTGATCGTCGATAAAACCGGAACCCTGACCGAAGGCAGGCCGGCGTTCGACCGTATTATTCCGGCACCGGGATTCGACGCCGAACAGGTACTGCAGATGGCGGCCAGCATCGAGCAAGGCAGCGAGCATCCCCTGGCAAAAGCCATCGTCGACGAAGCGCGCCGCACCAACGTCACCTTGAGCAAACCGCAGACCTTCGAATCGAGCAGCGGCATCGGCGTCCGGGGAAGAGTCGACGGCCGCACGATAGCGCTCGGGAATACGACGCTGATGAATGCCGAAAAAATCGAATGGCGCGTGCTCGCCGACCAGTCCGAGGCGCTACGCAGTGAAGGTGCCAGCGTCATGTACCTGGCAGCAAACGGAAACCTGGCCGGGCTGATTGCGGTGTCCGACCCGGTCAAGGCATCCACCATGGAAGCGTTGGCGGAACTCAGAGCCACGGGGATGACCGTCATCATGGCAACCGGCGATGGCTTGACGACGGCGAAATCGGTCGGTGCAAGACTAGGCATTACCGAAATATACGGGGAAGTTCAACCGCAGGACAAGCTCGATCTGGTGCAACGGCTGCAGAAGGAAGGCCGCGTCGTTGCAATGGCCGGCGACGGCATCAACGACGCACCGGCGCTGGCGAAAGCCGATGTCGGCATCGCCATGGGCACCGGCACCGACGTGGCCATCAACAGCGCCCACCTGACGCTGGTAAAAGGCGACTTGCGCGCCATCGTCCGCGCCCGCGAATTGTCGGTAGAGACGGTACGTAACATGTACCAGAACCTGGGGTTCGCCATGATTTACAACGCACTCGGCATACCGCTCGCAGCAGGTGTCTTGTATCCATTCACGGGTCAGCTGCTCTCCCCCATGGTGGCCGCGCTCGCAATGAGCCTGAGCTCCGTCTCGGTCATTACCAACGCACTGCGATTGCGCCGGACGGCGCATCTGCCAAAGGTCAGCGCAATCGTCCACGGCTGAGGTGCGCAAGCCTTTAAAAAGCGAGCGGCTCAACATAGCCGTTATGTAATGACTGTCCTCGACATGCTGGCGCAGCTCCAGGCATTTGCCGAAGCGCGCTCTGCCGGATTCATACTTTTCCATCCAGGGCGAATCGCGGCAGGCTGATCGTGAAAATGCAACCCAAGCCGGCCACGTCCTTGACGGTCAGGGTTCCGCCATCTGCTTCCACGCTCTGACGTGCAATCGTCAATCCGAGCCCAAGACCCGATTTATCGCTATTCTGCTGCGTGAATGCACGGAACATTTTTTCGGCATTACCCGGAGGCAGGCCGCCGCAATTGTCCCTTACATCGATATGGACCCAGTCGTCCGCTGCATAGGCATTCAGCGTGACCTCAGTATGATGATGGGTAAATTTGAATGCGTTTTGCAGCAGGTTTGCCAGCGCGCCCAAAAGCAGGTCTCGATTCGCTGAAACACCTAGCAATGGGTCGACAAGGGGTACGGTAAAGATACAGCCCCGCGTTTGCGCATCAAGGCTCGCGACTGTCATTGCTTCTGCGATGAACTCTGCAAGTGAAAACACCTTTTTCGTTTCAGGCGTTGGGCTTTTCAGGCGAACTTCGACCATTGACCGGCTGACGAGTTTGGTCAACGCATCCAGGCTGCGCTTCAAAATTCCCCCGGTCGCTCCACCTATTTCAAGATTCCCGGCCTCCATGACGCCGACCGCCAGGCCGGCTGAATTGATTGAATTTCGCAGTTCGTGCATGATAAAGCCGAGGCGCTCGTTGGCGTCGAACGACTGCTGCTCCGCGATCGCGGTATCTCGATGGAAGTTGAATTCGGTTACCGCATCGGCAATCGCATTGTCCAGGCAACGATTCAACGTTCGAAATTCGTCGATCGAAAACGGCGCGTCACGCTCCACAGCCAGATCGGTAATTGCCTGACACAAGTCGCCATAATCATGCACGACCTGGTCAACACTGTAGCCCAACTCGAGCAGTTGCTTGCCATGTGCCGCCGCACTTAATCCCAATTCGGACAGCGCTGCGGCATCGCCACCGGAAGCCCCTGAAATGTCGATTCCATCACTTTTCCGGCCATCCCGTTCAGCCTTGAGCGTGCGAATCAATTGCTCAAGAAACAAAGGGATGCCGTTCTGAAGCTGAAGAGGCGTTGGGTTGCGTTTTGGCCTTTTCGCAACTTTATCGATACAGCGCTTGACCAGCTCATTCCGATTGTCAGATAGAAAATTGTGCATCATGGAAGGGCCTTTACCCGGCTCTGCAGGGACGATTCTGCCGAACAGTTACTTTTTGGAAAGTTACTGGATGCATTGATGAAATTTCAATTTATATAGCCGATGCATCGATTGTACTACCACGTTTGGTGTAGCCCGAACACCAACGGATATTCGCGATTCCAGGCTTCGAGGTTCCTCGAACCGATGTCCGATTGCACACCAAAACCGCTCACTTCCCACAAAGCATTCTCTTGCATGTGGATCGCTGAGTGAGCTGGAAAACGTACAGTTCGAACGCGAGTCGCATTCCGTTGCAATCACCCAGACAATCCATCTTCGAATTTCCGCCTGCGGTACGGCGCCCGCTGCACGGTGGCGGCATGGTCGTCAACTGGTCGTTCTGAGCCGATCGTCTGACCACAAATAAATGCCGACCCGAAAAGTGTCGAACTTACATGACATGCACCGGTCTATATCGCAAGTCATTTTCCCGGCTACTGCTACCAAATACCCGCCCAGAATAAATTGCAGATGACTGCGGTCTCGATGAGCGTGCTGCAGCGCTGTTCTGCCCTCGCATCGAATCCCATCAAGACACATCCATCTCCCAATTTATTTTGAGCGGCTACTTGATCCGACCGATGCACGCTTTCAAAAACACTACAACGCTCATCCAATGCGAAATCTTGTGCTAATTGTCAGTAACAATGCCGACGATGCAGAGGCGCTTCAAAACATTCTGCCCAAAGCAGAAGACGGCCCGTTTGAAATTGAATGGGTAAGGGATTTGCATGCAGCCATTACAAGGCTGAGTACGGAGGACGGCATAGGCGTCGACATCATACTTCTCGATCTGTTTCTTCCCGATAGTCAGGGTATCGACACGTTTTATAAAATGTTCGATGCGATGCCTGCAGTGCCGATCGTTAATCTGGTTGTGCAAGAGGACATCAAACTGGCAAGGGAGGCGGTTCAAGGCGGAGCACAAGGCTACCTTCTCAAAGGCTATTTTCATAATGCGCTGGTGCCTCAAGCGTTGAGCAACATCATCCAGAGGAAGTTAGTAGAAGAAGCATTGTTCGTGGAAAAAGAACGGGCGACCGTCACACTGAATTCCATTGCCGACGCTGTGATCAGTACCGACCGTCTTGGCAATATTACGTATATCAATCTTGCGGGTGAACGCATGACCGGCTGGTCGCGGGATGCAGCAATGGGTCAATCGATCTCGGATGTATTTTGCCTCGTTAATAGCATGAGCCGTGAAAAAATAGAGAACCCGACCGCTGAGGTCATACGCGCCGGCGAACCATGCGAATTAAGGGAGAACTCCGTCTTGATACGCCGGGACGGGACCGAATGCAGCATTGAAGATTCGACCGCACCGATCTACGATCGCAAGGGAAAAATTACGGGTGCGGTCATCGTTTTCCGCGACATCGGCCCTGCCCAGACGCTGATGTCATTGAAGATGACTTATCTTGCACAGCACGATTCGCTGACCAATCTGCCGAACCGTGTACTGCTCGATGACCGGCTCGCACAGGCCATTACAATTGCCGACCGACATGGCACATCCTTTGCGCTCTTGTATCTGGACCTCGACAATTTCAAGTACATCAACGATTCACTTGGCCATGCAATGGGTGATCAATTGCTGAAATCTGTTGCGCACCGGCTCACGAGTTGTGTTCGGGTAGCTGACACGGTTTGCCGGCACGGCGGCGATGAATTCCTGATTCTTGTCATGGAAGATCAGCATGTTGAAAACGCTGCACATATCGCAGAAAAAATATTGGATTCCCTTACCGCGCCGCATTGCACGTTGAAATATGAATTCCATACCACGGCCAGCATCGGCATCAGCGTGTACCCCGCAGATGGTCGAGATGCCGAGACCCTGATACAGCATGCAGACACTGCCATGTATCACGCCAAGTCAAACGGACGTAACAACTACCAGTTTTTTAACAGGGAAATGAACCGGCGGGCTGTCGAGCGCCATTCCATCGAAAACCACCTGCGGCAAGCGCTGAGCATACAAGAATTCTGTCTGTATTATCAGCCGAAAGTGAACTTGGAATCCGGATTGATCACTGGGGTCGAAGCACTGATCCGCTGGCAACATCCCAAGCGTGGGTTGATCTTGCCCGAACACTTCGTATCGATTGCTGAAGATTGTGGTTTGAT
>JAYUWF010000184.1:0-1662 GCA_043753685.1 Herminiimonas sp. | reverse complement strand
CTGATTCCTTACATTCAAAGCATCGGCCTGTATCGCACCAAGGCGAAGAACGTGATCGAGACCTGCCGACTCTTGCTGACCCTGCACGAGGGCCGCGTGCCGCGCGAGCGCGAGGCGTTGCAGGCCTTGCCCGGCGTGGGCCGCAAGACCGCCAACGTGGTGCTCAACACGGCCTTCGGCGAGCCGGCCATCGCCGTCGACACGCATATCTTCCGGGTCTCGAACCGGACCGGCATCGCGCCCGGCAAGACGGTCGATGAAGTCGAGCAAAAACTCATGAAGTTCACGCCGGAAGAGTTTCGCCACGATGCGCATCACTGGTTGATCCTGCACGGCCGCTACACCTGCATGGCGCGCACGCCGCAATGCTGGAACTGCATGCTGGCCGATCTGTGCGAGTATCGTGCCAAAACGCCATTGCCAACCAAGGGGATCTGACGCATGAGCAACCCGACCGGGCCGCAATCAGGTCCGCATTCAAGCCCGCATGCAGGCCACCACGCCGGCCACCCTGCCGGCCACCACACCGAACATCATTTTGCCGCCAGCGACCGCGTGCGCGACATCGTGATCGGGATGGCAGACGGTCTGACGGTGCCGTTCGCGCTGGCCGCCGGCATCACAGGAGCATCGGTTGCGATCGATATCGTGGTGACGGCGGGTATCGCCGAAATCGCCGCCGGCTCGATCGCCATGGGACTGGGCGGTTATCTGGCCGGTCGTACCGAACGGCAGCATTATTTTGCCGAGGCAGCGCGCGAGGAAATGGAAATCGTCAACATGCCGCATCGCGAGCGGCTCGAAGTCATCGAGATCATGGCGCGTTACGGCGTTCGGGAAGAAGAATGCGCACCGATGCTGGCGGGACTGGAACGCAATCCCGTCGCATGGCGAGACTTCATGATGCGTTTCGAACTCGGACTCGAAGAGCCGAAAGCCTCGGCTGCCAAGAAAAGCGCCGCCACCATCGCCCTGTCGTACCTGATCGGCGGCTTCATTCCGCTGGCGCCGTACATGGTTCTGAAGACGCCCAACACCGCCCTGGCCGTCTCGGCACTGGTGACGCTGACCGCCCTGTTCGTGTTCGGCTACTTCAAGGGCCATTTCACTGGCACCGGCGCCTGGAATTCGGCTTTTCAGACGCTCGCCATCGGCAGCCTGGCGGCCGGCGTGGCGTTCGGCCTGGCGCGTTTGATCAGTTAGGTGTGAGCATCACAGCAGCTGACAGGCTTCGTCGAAGGCCAGCCGCGGCGAGCGCGGGAACAGCTTGGCCGGATTGCCGTGGCCCAGGTTGCAGATGAAATTCACCTTGACCGTGGTACCGGCAAAAAACGCCGCCTCCACTTTCGCCGCATCGAAGCCGGACATCGGTCCGCAATCCAGGCCGATCGAGCGGGCCGCGAGCATCAGGTAGGCGCCTTGCAGCGATGAATTGCGAAAGGCAGTGGCGTCGATCATGGCTTGATTGCCGACGAACCACGACTTTGCATCGGCATGTGGAAACAGCAGCGGCAGCTTGTCGTAGAACTGCATGTCCATGCCGATGATGGCCGTCACCGGCGCGGTGCGGGTCTTGTCCTGATTCCCGGCCGACATAGCCGGCAGCAATTTTGCCTTGGCTTCCGGCGTACGCACGAAGATGATCCGTGCCGGTGAACAATT
>JAYUWF010000183.1:0-1666 GCA_043753685.1 Herminiimonas sp. | reverse complement strand
TCGGTGCAGTCGACCCCGCATCTCGATGTCGCTGGCGAAATCGACCGCATCTATACGGATGCACCATCGCGGTTGCGGTTACGCGATGGCCGGCGCCGGCTCGACATTGCACAGCGGGGGTTTGCCAACACGGTGGTCTGGAATCCGGGCCCTCTCAAGGCGGCGACATTGGCCGATCTGCCAGCGCAGGGTTATCGGGAATTCGTCTGTATCGAATCGGCCGCCATCGCCGCGCGGCTGGTCCTGGCGCCTGGAACAAGTTGGCATGCCCTTCAACAATTGAGCGTCCTGGGCCCAAGTACCTGAATTGAAGGGACTGGTCGGTCAATCGCAAGAAGGGCTCGACTGACCCGAACTGGGCATCTCGGGCATATTCGTTTGCGCTATCATGAACGGGTCGGCGCCGCCCGTCACTACTGCAATCCGTCTGGCACGGCGGGAATGCAGTCGCGCCGATTCCATTGCCGGCGTTGGGACAAAGTCGTGCCATGTACATGAGGGAGAATCTACATTTCGAAATGAAGCAAGCTGGTTCATGCAATTCTTTCACCTCTAAAAAAATAAAAAGATGGCTTCATTCCTGATCAGTTTCTATTTGTCGGCCCTGTGCACCTTGCTGATCATTAAACTCGGCAAGCGGCATTCGTCCATGCTTGATTCGGATCTGGCCAGCGTGCAGAAAGTCCATCTGGAAGCGGTGCCGCGCATCGGCGGCATCGGTATTTTCGCTGCCGTGATGCTTACCGGTGCCTACACCATGTGGCGCGCACCGACGATCGGCAAGTGGATCGCCCTGCTGATGCTGTGTTCGAGCGTGGCGTTCGCTGGCGGTATCGTGGAGGACATTACCAAGAACGTCAGTCCGCTGCGCCGGCTGTTGTTGACCATGATTGCAGCAGGACTCGGTTTCTTCCTGCTCGACGCGCGCATCGAACATATCGACTGGATCGATTCCATCTGGCACCTCGATCCACTCTGGATCGGCTTGCCGCTGACGATCCTGGCGGTAGCGGGCATTGCCAATGCGGTCAACATCATCGACGGTTTCAACGGCCTGGCCAGCGTCGTATCGATCTGCATGCTGCTCTCGCTCGGTTATGTCGCGCTGCAGGTCGGCGACATGTTCGTGCTGGTGGCGGCATTGATGGTGGCGGGTGCAACGGCGGGTTTCTTTGTCTTTAACTATCCGGCGGGTTTGATTTTCCTGGGCGATGGCGGTGCGTATTTTCTAGGATTCATGCTGGGTGAACTGTCGATCCTGCTGGTCATGCGCAATCCTCAGGTCTCTACCTGGTACGCTGCATTGTTATTGATATACCCGGTGTTTGAAACGCTTTTTTCGGTCTACCGGCGCTTGTTCCTGCGCGGCCATTCTCCCGGCATGCCCGATGGCATCCACCTGCACAGCCTGATCTTCCGGCGCGTGGTGCATTGGGCGGTTGGTCGCCGCGATGCGCGCGCGCTGATGCACCGGAATGCGTTGACATCGCCTTATCTGTGGCTGATTTCGCTGATGGCCGTGATTCCGGCAACGCTGCTGTGGCGGCATACCTGGGCGCTGATCAGTTTTTGCGTGCTGTTCGTGGCCAGTTATGTCTGGCTATATGCACGGATCGTGCGATTTCGCGCACCGCGCTGGATGATCTTTGGTAAAAGAAAATAACGC
>JAYUWF010000182.1:0-16035 GCA_043753685.1 Herminiimonas sp. | reverse complement strand
GGCAAAGACGCCTCGCTCGAATCAACCATCGCCACGATGCAGGCCAAGCTTGCCGCGCGAGGCTTCCATCTCGATGAATCTTCCTGGCTCAATCCCGTGGAGGCAATCTGGTCGTGCCACATGCGCGATCACGATTGCCCGATGCTGTTTTCAAACGGCAAGGGCGCGTCCGAACTGGCAGCCCGGGCCAGCGCGCTCGGCGAATTTTTCGAGCGTCTCGGCACCCATTATTTCTGGACCCATTTTTATCTCGGCCAGACCCGCGCCAACCGCCCCTTCGTCCACTATCCGCAGGAGCGCTGGTTCGCACCGACCGAGGACGGCAGCTGGCCGGCCGAACTGCTGAATCCGGAATTGCGCGCCTTCTACAATCCGGAAGGCGAGATCGACGGCCAGGTGCTGGTGGATCTGAATTCCGGCAATGTCGAGCGCGGCATCTGCGCCCTGCCCTACACCCGCCTGTCGGACGGCGCCCAGACCTGGATACCGGTCAACATCATCGGCAATCTGTACGTCAGCAACGGCATGGCCGCCGGTAACACCCTGATGGAAGCGCGCAGCCAGGCGCTGTCGGAAATTTTCGAACGCAACATCAAGTACCGCATCATCGCCGAAGGCCTGTGCCTGCCGGAAGTGCCGGACGAGGTCATCGCCCGTTATCCGGGCATCGCCGCCGGCATCAAGGGCTTGCGCGCGGCCGGCTTCGGCATCCTGGTGCGCGACGCATCGCTCGGCGGGCGCTACCCGGTCATGAACGTTACATTGCTGCATCCGAAGGATCAAGGCGTGTTTGCCAGCTTCGGCGCCCATCCGCGCTTCGAGATCGCGCTGGAACGCGCCTTGACCGAATTGCTGCAGGGCCGCGCGCTCGAGTCGCTGGAAAATTTCCCGGAACCGGGCTTCGACATGGACGAAATCACCGCCGTGGCGAACCTGGAAATCCACTTCGTCGATTCGAGCGGCGTCATCAGCTGGAATTTCCTGGGCGATGAACCCGACTTCCCGTTCGTCGACTGGAATTTCAGCACCACCACCCAGGAAGACTACGACTGGCTGTGCGCTTGCGTGGCCGAAGAAGGCAAGGACATCTACGTTGCCGATTTTTCCGAGCAAGGTGCCTACAGTTGCCGCATCCTGGTGCCGGGCATGTCGGAAATCTATCCGGTCGAAGATCTCGAATGGGAAAACAATAGCGTCGGCAACGATATCCGCGCCGCCATGGTGCGCCTGCCGTCGCTCGATGACGCCGAAGCCACCGAACTGCTGGAATACCTCCAGACCTCGAACCTGAACGATGAACGGCCGCTGTGGGAAATCCTCGGCCTGGCGATTCCGGTAGGTACACCGTGGAAGGAACTGCGCATCGGCGAACTCAAGACGTTGCTGGCATTGGCGATCGGCGACCAGGATGCGATTCGCGAAGGCTGTGACTGGATCCATTCCTACAAGCAGTTGAATCCGGCCCGGCGCCTGGTGTATCGCTGTATCGAAAGCCTGATGCAGCTGGAAGATACTGCCCCGTTCCAGCGTTCGCTGAAATTGCTCTACGGTGCAGAGACGGTGCGCCAGGCGGAGGCGCTGCTCGACGGCAGCGAGCGCTTCTTCGGCCTCATGACGCTGGGGCCGGACATGGAGGGCAGCGCGATGCACCAGACGCTGCTGGCGGCGTACGACAAGCTGTTTGTCGGCGCCCCTGGTTCGGTGCCGACCGCTGCATGAACACTTGGTCGCCGTGCATGCCCTGCACGGCGACCGTACTTTTTGCACGATCGATTTGACCAACAATTACTAGTGCCGATCCACGGCACAACAACCTACTACCGAGGAGACACCATGTCGCATTCAACCCGCCGTACCTTCCTGACACGCGCATCGGTCATCGCTGCCGGCACCCTCGCCGGCTCGCTGACCGGCCGTGCCGCATTTGCACAGAGCGCGGAATTCACCCTGAAATTCGGCAGCAACCTGCCGGCGATCCATCCGCTGAACGTGCGCGCCAAGGAAGCCGCCGAAGCGATCAGGAAGGAAACCAACGGCCGGGTCGACCTGCAGGTCTTCCCCAACAACCAGCTCGGTTCCGACACCGACATGCTGTCGCAGGTGCGCTCAGGCGCAATCGACTTCATGACCCTGTCCGGCCTGATCCTGTCGACCCTGGTGCCGTCTTCCTCCATCAACGGCATCGGCTTCGCGTTCAAGGATTACCAGCAGGTGTGGGCGGCCATGGATGGCGACCTCGGCACGCTGGTACGAACCAACATCGGCAAGGCGGGCCTGCATGCGTTTGAAAAAATCTGGGACAACGGTTTTCGGCAAATCACCAGTTCCAGCAAGCCGATCACGTCGCCGGCGGATCTGAAAGGCTTCAAGATCCGGGTGCCGGTCAGTCCGCTCTGGACTTCGATGTTCAAGTCGCTCGACGCCGCGCCGGCCAGCATCAATTTCAGCGAAGTGTATTCCGCCCTGCAGACCAAGATCGTCGAAGGCCAGGAAAACCCGCTGGCGATCATCCAGACCGCGAAATTGTACGAAGTCCAAAAATACTGTTCGCTGACGAACCACATGTGGGACGGTTTCTGGTTCCTCGCCAACGGCAAGAAGTGGGCAGCGATTCCGCCCGACCTGCAGGCGATCATCAGCAAGCACATCAATGCCGCCGGCCTGGCCGAGCGCAACGATATCCGGCGCCTGAACAATTCGGTCGAAGTCGAATTGAAAGCCAAGGGCATGACCTTCAACCCGGTCAATGCCGACGCTTTCCGCGCGGTCCTGAAAAAATCCGGTTTCTACGCCGACTGGAAAAAGAAGTACGGTGTCGAAGCCTGGAGCGTGCTCGAGAAATACGCCGGCAAGCTGGAATAAGCCGGAGCGCGCAGCAGCATGCAGATTTCCACCACAGGCACCGACGCGGCTGCCGGCGCCCACGCGGGCCGGCCACGCCGGGCATTTTTTCGCCACTTCGAACGGTGCATCACGATTGCCAGTGAAGTCCCGGCAGCGCTGCTGGTCGCGCTGGAGATCGTCATCCTGCTGGCCGGGGTGGTGGCGCGCTACGTCTTCAATGCGCCGCTGACCTGGTCGGATGAACTGGCGTCGATCCTGTTCCTGTGGCTGGCGATGCTGGGCGCGGTCATCGCCTTGCGGCGCGGCGAACACATGCGCCTGACCACGCTGGTCAACCGCATGGCGCCGGCCACGCGCTCGCGTGTGACGCTCGGGGCGGAGCTGGTGGTGGCGCTCTTCGTTCTCGAAATCATCCTGCCCGCGGTGGAATACTTCCAGGATCAATGGGCGATTTCGACGCCTGCGCTGGAGATCCATGACGGCCTGCGGGTCGGTGCGATTGCTGTCGGCGCGATCCTGATGATGGGCATCGTGCTGATGCGGCTGGTGGAAAACACCTCCGGGCGCCGGCTGGCGATTGCCTTGGTAGCCTGTGCGGTGCTGGCGCTCGGCTTGTGGTTCGCCCGGCCGCTCTTCATGAAGCTGGGGAATCTGAACCTGCTGATCTTTTTCGTGCTGCTGGTGGCCGTCAGCGTGGCTTGCGCCGTGCCGATCGCTTTTGCCTTCGGTGTCGCTACCCTGTCCTACCTGGCGCTGACCACCACCACACCTCTGACCATCGTCGTCAGCCGCATGGACGAAGGCATGTCGAGCCTGATCCTGCTGTCGGTGCCGTTGTTCGTCTTTTTGGGCGTGCTGATCGAGATGACCGGCGTGGCCAAGGCGATGGTGGATTTTCTGGCCTCGCTGCTGGGGCATGTCAAGGGCGGGCTGGCCTATGTGCTGATCGGCGCCATGTATCTGGTCTCCGGCATCTCCGGATCGAAAGCGGCCGACATGGCCGCCGTGGTGCCGGCGCTGTTCCCGGAGATGAAACGGCGCGGCGCCGACGAAGGCCGGCTCATTGCGCTCCTGTCCTCCTCCGGCGCGATGTCGGAGACGATTCCGCCGAGCCTGGTACTGATCACCATCGGCTCGGTCACCGGCGTATCGATCGCAGCACTGTTTACCGGTGGCCTGCTGCCGGCGCTGGTGGGCGCGATCGCGCTGGCGGTGGTTGTGTTTTTTCATAACCGCGACGAGGATCTGTCCACCGTCGTGCGCGCCACCCGCGGCCAGATCGGGCGCGCCCTGGTGATTGCCGTGCCGGCCCTGGCGCTGCCGTTCGTGATCCGCGCCGTGGTGGTCGAGGGCGTGGCGACCGCCACCGAAGTCTCCACCGTCGGCATCGTCTATACGGTCCTGGTCGGACTGTTCATTTACCGCAAGTTCGACTGGCGCCGGATCTATCCGATGCTGGTCGAGACCGCATCGTTGTCGGGCGCGATCCTGTTCATCATCGGTTGCGCCACCGCGATGGCCTGGGCGCTGACGCAATCCGGGTTTTCCCGGCAACTGGCGACCGTCATGTCGACGGTGCCGGGGGGCGCGGCCGGTTTCATGGCGATTTCGGTGGTGGCCTTCATCGTCCTGGGCAGCGTGCTGGAAGGGATTCCGGCGATCGTGCTGTTCGGGCCGCTCCTGTTTCCGGTGGCGCGCGCGGTCGGCATCCATGAAGTGCATTACGCGATGGTCGTCATCTTTGCGATGGGCCTGGGCCTGTTCGCGCCACCCTTCGGCGTCGGTTTCTATGCCGCCTGCGCGATCGGCCGCGTCGATCCGGATCGCGCCATGCCGCATGTATGGCCGTATCTGGGCGCGCTCTTCGTGGCGCTGATCCTGATTGCGATCTTTCCGTGGATTTCGATCGGATTCCTGTAACGGCAATGCCATGACGCTGCCGCCCTGTCCGGCGGATTTTTATTCGAGATAGGTCTTCAATACCGCCGCATCGTCGAGCGCCGACCAGCCGCGCGTGATGGTTTGCCGGTACCGCACCAGCGCCGCCTCGCCCAATGGCGTGGGATAGCCGGCTGCGGCGGCCATGGCGGTCGCCAGGGTCATGTCCTTGGTCAGGATGTGGGCTGCGGCGCGCGGCGAATAATCGTTTTGCAGCGCCCGTGCCATGCGGTCGCCCATGATCCAGGACTGGCCGCTGGAGGCGCAGATCAGCTCGAACAGCTGATGAGGTTCCAGACCCAGTCGGATGCCCAGCCCGAGCGCTTCGGCGCCGGCCACCAGGTTGATGCCGGCCAGCAGATTGTTAACCAGCTTGGCGCGCGCGCCGTCGCCGATCCGTTCGCCGATGCGAAACTGCTTGGCCGCCAGAGCCGCCAGCACCGCTTCCCAGCGCGCCAGGAGCGCTGCCGGGGCGGCCAGCATCATGCTCATGCTGCCGTCGGCGGCCCGCGCCGGACCGCCGGAAATCGGTGCGTCGATCAGGTGGAAACCGTGTCCGGCCAGTCGTTCTGCAAACCGGACCGTGTCGTCCGGCGCAATCGTCGAGCAGATCATGACGGTCTTGCCGGCACCCGTTGGCGTACCGGCGACCACGCCATCGGCGCCGAACAGGACGGCCTCGATCTGCGCTGCATCGACGACCACCAGGATGATCAACCCGGCAATCGCACTCAGGGCAGCAGGTGAGGCGCAGACCGCAATCCCGGCAGCGGCGGCAGCAGCTTCCGCCTCGGGCCGGATGTCGCGCACGCACGGCGCAAACCCCTTGCCATGCAGGTTGCGCGCCATGCCCATGCCCATGGCGCCGATGCCGATGATGCCGATGTTCGTGGAATCGTTCAATAAAGCTCCTAACCCTTCGCTCCCAGCCCTTCGCTCTAGCCCTGCGCTTCCAGTTTCAACCGCACCCGCTCTTCTTCTTCCTCGCGCGCGATGGCGATTTCACGGATGACACCGTCGACGTCGGCCGGTGCGGTAGGCGCGGCCACCCGCCCGGTCAGGAGCGTGTCGGGCGTCAGAATGCCGGCCTGGTACAGCCCCCAGATCTCCTGGCCATACTGGCTGCCGATCAGTTCCGGCAGCACCGCGCCGAAAAAATTCGCCAGATTGCTGACATCGCGCTCCAGCATGCTGGCCGCCACGCTGCTGCCGGCGGCGTCGATTGCCTGCGGCAGGTCGATGATGACCGGGCCGTGCTCGTCGACCAGGATGTTGTATTCGGACAGATCGCCGTGGATGACGCCAGCCAGCAGCATCAGGATCACCTGCCGCAACAGCGCTGCATGGAAGTCACGCGCCAGTTCGGGCGTCAGTTCGACGTCGTTCAGGCGCGGCGCCGCATTGCCGTCGGCGCCGGTGACCAGTTCCATCAGCAGCACGCCTTCGAAGCAGATATACGGCGTCGGCACCCGCACGCCGGCGGCCGCCAAGCGGTAGAGGGCATCGACTTCGGCGTTCTGCCAAACTTCTTCGGCCATTTTCTTGCCGTAGCGGGTGCCTTTTTCCATGGCGCGGGCCTGGCGGCTGTTCTTGACGCGCCGGCCCTCCTGGTAGGCCACTGCCTGGTGAAAACTGCGCTCGGTGGCGTCCTTGTAGACCTTGGCGCAGCGGATGTCGTCGCCGCAGCGCACCACGTAGACGGTCGCTTCCTTGCCGCTCATGAGCTGGCGCATGACTTCGTCGAGAAGCCCTTCCTCGACCAGCGGTTGCAGGCGTTTTGGTGTTTTCAAGAGAAATGCTGCACGTGCGGAATCCTCGGGTGACAGAGAACGCGTTGAAAGGAAGTGCCGTCGCAAGCAGCCAGGTTGCCAGCGGCGGCATGAAAAGCGAGCAGCGATGATGACAGATAACACCCATGGAGGACAACGGCCACCCGCGACTCAAATCGACAACCTGATCGGGACCAACGAGTCTTGCCGAATTACAAACCATGGAATGCATCGAATGGCGCCACAGATAATAGTTTACTTTTTTACAAGTACTTGTGCATAAACTTTCATTTAATGCAACTGTTTCACAGTTAATGTAAAATGTTTAAAGTGACTTTCTTTTTTCATTCAATTCAATAGTTTAGGCATGTTTCATATAATCTTTCGAGAAGTTAAAGGTTTGTACCAGCGTACTCGATCAATGTGACGAAGGCTCGGATTCCTGACCCCGCACGAAGCGACCTAACCTTCACGCAACCGTTTGTGTTTACTTCAAACCCATTTCCCACTTTTAACTATTCTATAAAATACCTAGTAGCATTATTGTTTGATGCCAATTCCGCTCGTTACGTTACAAGCTTGACGAGCCTCCCTCACCCACTCTAGGACAGATCCCTTGACTCAAACCGCGCAGACCGTAACAGCCGCCAACGATCGTTCCATCGCGCCCGCCTGTCATCGCATAACGTCCCTCCTGCGCAGGCTTGGAGGCGCGCTGCTGCTGATCGGCATCGCCCACGTTAGTCTGGCGCGCGCCGAAACCAGCCGCCTGCCGGTCGCCACTTTCTTTCAAAACCCGACCTTCTCGTCGGCGGCGCTGTCGCCTAACGCGCGCTTCGTGGCAGCGCTGGTATCGGCGCCGGACGGGCGGGTGCAACTGGCAGTTCTTGATCTGGGCAGCATGACGCCGAAGATCGTGGCGGGCTTTCCGGACGCCGATATCCGGCAATTCCACTGGGTCAATGACAACCGGCTGATTTTCGATGTGAGCGACCGCGAAACGGCGCAGGGGGATGTGCGCAGCGGACCAGGGCTGTATGTCGTCGAGCGCGACGGCAGCAACAGCCGTACGCTGGTGGCGCGAGCCGGCAGCACCGGGGTGACCGCCACGGCACGTGATCCACTGCCGCGCAACCTGGCATTTTTTTCGACCATTACCGGAATTGATTCGGAAGATGTCTTCGTGGTGCAGCAGCAGTACACGAACCGGCGCCAGCCGGACGCATTGAGTCTGCTACGCCTGAACACCACCACCGGGCGTGCGGTGGCGATCAACCGGCCGGGCGCATCCCGGTACTGGCTCATCGACCAGAACGGCGAACCGCGGCTCACGGTGACGCATGAAGACAACATCAGCACGCTGTATGCGAAAGAAAGCGCTGCCGATGGCTGGCGCAAGATATCAACCTTCGACGTGTACGACGACTTCGCCTCGTTTACACCGGTTGCGATCGGCCCCGACGGCACCGTCTACGTGTCGGCGCGCGCAAAAGGCCAGGACAAGCTTGGCATCTACCTCTATGACATGAAGCAGAACAAGATCGCAAGCGAGCCGCTGGTGTCGCTCGTCGATTACGATTTCAGCGGCAGCTTCATTCGCAATCGCGAGAAGATCCTGGGGGTGCGCTATCTGACCGATGCCGAATCGACCATCTGGTTCGACGAGCGCATGAAGAAGATACAAAAGGACATCGATACACTCTTGCCGGCGACCGTCAACCGTGTCTCCGTCGGCGCCAATGCACAGACGCCATTCCTTCTGGTACAGGCGTTCTCCGACATCCAGCCGAGCGTCTTCATGCTCTATGACACGGCTGCCGGCAAGCTGACCACGCTCGGGCAAGCCTTCCCCGGCATCGTCCCAGACCAGATGGCAACGAAGGACATGGTGCGCTACAAGGCGCGCGATGGCTTGCCGATACCGGCCTATCTGACCCTGCCGAACAACGGCCCGAAAAAGAACCTGCCGATGGTGGTGCTGGTGCACGGCGGACCCTACGTGCGCGGCGGCACCTGGAACTGGAACGGCGAAGCGCAATTCCTGGCCTCGCGCGGCTATGCCGTTCTGGAGCCGGAATTCCGGGGCAGCGTCGGCTTCGGATCGAAACACTTTCGCGCCGGCTGGAAGCAATGGGGCCTGGCCATGCAAAACGACATCGCAGACGGCACCAAATGGGCGATCGCGCAGCAGATCGCCGACCCCAAGCGCATCTGCATCGCCGGCGCCAGCTATGGCGGCTATGCCACCCTGATGGGACTGATCAACGATCCGAGCTTGTTCAAGTGCGGCATCAACTGGGTCGGCGTCACCGACATCGACCTGATGTATTCGATCACCTGGAGCGACAGTTCGGACGAGTGGCAGACCTACGGCATGCCGCGCCTGGTCGGCGACCGGGAAAAAGATGCCGCGCAACTCAAGGCCACTTCGCCATTGCTGCTGGCCTCGCGCATCACCCAGCCGCTGCTGCTGGCCTATGGCGGCGCCGACCGGCGGGTGCCGATCGAGCACGGCACCAGTTTCCGCGATGCCGTCTCGCGCACCAACCGCAACGTCGAATGGGTGGAATACCCCAATGAAGGCCATGGCTGGGCCTTGATCAAGACCCGGGTCGACTTCTGGTCGCGGGTCGAGAAATTCCTCGATTCGAATATCGGCAAACCCTGACGCCGTTTGAAGCAACGGGTTTCGTTTCGCCATTGAAGTAACGCGGATGGGGCCAATGTTGATCCGGTGTCCGGCATCTTGCCCGCACTGCAACAACCGGATCCCCGATGCCGCCGCGTTCCTTCATGCTGTTTGCCTTTTCCCTCGTCGCCGCCCTCCACGCCTACATCGGTTGGCGCATACTGCCCGGCCTGGCGGGACCTTCCTGGCTGCTGGTGGTGGGAATCATTGCACTGATCATCTCGGCGTTCCTGGTGCCCGCCGGTCTGTTGGCGCGTGGCATCAAGCGCCAGCCCCTGGCGGATCGGGTCGCCTGGACTGGTCTCTTGGCGATGGGACTGTTCTCCAGCCTGTTCGTGCTGACGCTGGCGCGCGACATCCTGTTACTGGGCGCTGCGCTGATCGGCGTGGGCAATGGCGCGCTGAGCGCCTGGAGCGCGCGCGCGGTACCGGTGTTGGCCCTAGTGGTGACCTTGATCGGTTTCGTCAACGCGCGGCGGGTGGCGCAAGTGGTGCGGGTCGACGTGCCGATCGATGACCTGCCGCCTGCCCTGCACGGCTTTTCGATTGCCCAGATCAGCGACATCCATGTCGGACCGACCATCAAGCGCGGCTACCTGGCGGCCATCGTCGGGCGCGTCAATGCCCTGCAACCCGATCTAATTGCCGTCACCGGCGACCTGGTCGACGGCAGCGTCGCGCAACTGCGAGAGCACACCGCGCCGCTGGCCGATCTGGTGGCCCGGCACGGCACGTATTTCGTGACGGGCAACCATGAATATTATTCGAACGCGCCAGCCTGGATTGCCGAGGTACAGCGGCTCGGGCTGACGGTGCTGTCGAACCAGCACGTGGTGCTCGATCATCACGATGTCAACGGCAGGACTGCCGATCGCGCGCAATTGCTGGTGGCCGGCGTGACCGATTTCACCGCCCATCATTTCGATGCAACCGAGCGCAGCGATCCGGCCAAGTCCATCGCCGGAGCGCCGCCGGGGGTAGCGGTCAGGATGCTGCTGGCGCACCAGCCGCGCTCGGCCGAGGCGGCGGCCGCGGCTGGCTTCGACCTGCAATTGTCCGGCCACACGCACGGCGGCCAGTTCTTCCCATGGAATCTGTTCGTGCCGTTGCAGCAGCCGTACACGTCCGGCCTGAATCGGTTACGGCAAATGTGGGTGTACACGAGCAGGGGCACCGGCTACTGGGGACCGCCGAAGCGATTCGGCGCGCCTTCGGAGATTACCTATCTGCGGCTTGTTCCTGCCAGTTAAGACGGGCACGGCCTGGTGGATTCAATGTTGGCAATGGCAATACCGACATCGCTCACGATTGGCCAGGACCACTTTGGGATATCGATGTCGTCACCGCGCGGCTACCAGCGGCATGAGCACACGACTTACCCGGTGAGCCTGAGCGACATGAACAGGCTATTCGGGTCGTCGTTGTAATCGCCAAATGGCCCACAGCGTACGAAACCGACACTCTCATACAGCCTATGCGCGGGCTTGAATTCCTCCGCTGTACCAGTTTCCAAACTCAAGCGTGCGTAGGATCGGTGTCTTGCAACTTCCAATATATGGGCAAGAAGTGCCCTCCCGGCCCCCTGCCTGCGCCGCGCGGCGGGCGTTCGCATTGACTTGATTTCGCCATGTGTTGGACTGAGCTGTTTCAACGCTCCGCATCCGAGCAGAATCGATCCTTCCCATGCAGACCAAAACGTCATCTCTGGCCTGCGCAGCTTGTCCAGGTCGAGCGCATGCACGCTTTCCGGAGGCGAAAGCCGATGCATGCTGTCCAAATGCTCCTGCAGCAATGAATGGATCTCGGCCCGCGATAAATCGTCAATTTCAATTCTCATGTGTCTGTCGCATGTACTTTGTCAGTGAGCGCCAAGATAAGGAAGGCGATTCGTGATGTGTTTCGGACTTTTAAGGGGCTTTTGCTTTGCGCGCCTGGCAGTGACGGAGGCAAGCAATTCGGCACTGCCAGCGAATGTGAAAGCGCCACAGGCCTGACCAGATTCCCCTCCGGCAGCCCACTGCATCTCAACACCACATTCCTTGCCACGGCCACGAATTAGCGGGCCCTGTTTTTTCTCTAGAATCGTTCGTAACCCAGCAGATACCGCCACTGCCCGCTGCCCAGCGCGGCCATCGAGATGCGGCCGATCCGGATGCGGCGAATCGCGCGGGCGGTCAGGCCGACGCTGGTGCACAGCTGCGCGATGGGATGGGTGCCGGCAGCCTTGAGGGCAAAACGCAAATGGGTTTCGTTTTGCCAGCTGACCTTGAGCGGGCCGGTCGGCCGGCCCGGCACGGCGCTACCGGAATTCAACAGCGCCAGGCCGTCGGGCATGATCGCGCCGGTCACCTCGACGATGAATTCATGTTCGATGCGGGCGGCATCCTCGACCAGTTTTCGGGCGACGCGCCAGTCCTGGGTCCAGACCATCAGGCCGCTGGCGCTATCGGCCAGCGGCGCGGCCAGCGTCAAACCCGCGACGTGGCGCTTCAGAAAACGGATGCCGGAGCGATCGTCGGCCGCGATCGCCTCCGGCCGGATCAGCCCGAGCGCGGTGCCCTCTGCGGTCGATCCATCGATACCCATCGGTTTGTGCAGCAGGATCGTCACGGCTGGCTGCGGCGCCAGCGTCGCGTCCGGCGCCAGCGTCACGGTTTGCCCGTGCAACCGGAAACCCGGTTCTTCGATCACTTCGCCATCGACGCTGACCCAGCCGCCCTCGATGTACAGTTCCGCTTCTCGGCGCGAGCAGCGGACGAGTTCAGCAAGATGTTTGGCAAGGCGGATGGAGTCGGGCATCGGTTGTCTGCAATTGTTGCGACGAATAGGATAAAGGTTTGTAACGGCATTCGCGTCTCGACCACCGGGACTGCCGAGGCGACCCGGCGTTGCGCGGCAACTCAGGCTGCCGGCAGCGCGATGCGCTTAAGTCGTTGCCCGTAGACGCCCCACACAACGTCTGCGCCGTCGACGTTCGCGCACAGCGCCAAACCGCTTCCGATCTTGTCCACATGTACCGGGGCCTTGATCTCGACGGCCAGCTTCTTGGCCCAGCCTTCTGCCGCGCCTCGTCCCTTGAACAACTCGTTGCCGTTGACGACGACGCAGGCATCGAATACGGGTGCGGCAAATAAAGTCATGGTAGTCATCCTGGTAAGTGAACAGCCATTCTAAACGAGCTACGCGCCGCAGCCGCCAATCGCCGACGGGTTCGCTGGTTTAACGTGCGGATGATCCGTATCAAGGTCACTTGACTCCGAGCCACCATTGTTCCAAAGCATTTGAACACGATCAAATCGGCCTGTCGTGGTCAGTTCATTCTGTACGTCCGAACAACACCCCCCCCGCTGTCCCCGCGCGGCGCACGACTTGCTCGTGGCGTCGCCTGTCCCATCTCCCGCCCCCCATCCATTTTTAAAAGGAATCCATCATGCATTTCAAATTCGACGGCGCAACAACCCATGCAAAAATTCTGGCTTCGGCCCTGGCGCTCGTGATCGGCGGATGCGGCGGCGGTGGCGACTTGCCGGCCAACGGCGGCGGCACCGCCGGTGCAGCGCCCACGACGGCAAATAAACCCGCGCCGGCACCTGTAACGCCAGCCCCAGCGCCGGTGACGACGATCCCACCGCTGTCGACCACGCCGACGCAATTGACCTTCGGCGGTACGGTCGGCGCGCCAGGGACCTGGCAAGACGGCAATACGCCTTCCGGCGGCGACGGCACACGGCCGATCAACGGCGTGAACTGTTCCGACAGCGAGGCCTACCATATTCATGCCCACCTGAGCATCGTGCGTGAAGGACAAGCGCTCGCGGTACCCGCCAATATCGGCATCACCGCCAAGTGCACGTATGAAATGCACACCCACGACAAGACCGGCCAGATCCACCTGGAAGCACCGGCGGCAAAGCGTTTCACGCTCGGTAATTTCTTTGCAGTCTGGGGTCAGCCGCTCTCGCGCGACAACATCGCCGGCATCACCGGCGCTCCGGTCGTCGTGTTCGTCACCGACGGCGCCAACACGACCGAATACACCGGTGATCTGGCCGAGCTCGAACTGACCAGCCACCGCCTCGTGACGATCCAGATCGGCAAGGCGATTCAGGCGATACCGACATTTATCTGGGATACGCCGAGCTGAGGACAGAATCCGGTTGGCAGCAGAAAAGCCCGGCGCTCAACATCAGTTTTGCACTGAAAAAGTGCGTTGCGTCGAGCGCATCATGGTCTTCAAATATTGCCAGTAAATTGCTTAATTGCATCTTGTTGCAATATAGTTTCACGACCGCCATCGAATGCCGTGGCATGACTGGAGTCCACCTTGGCCACGCTTTTCCTGATCGCCGTGCCGAACGCTTGCTCGGATCACGCGCAGCGCAACGCTGACATCGGCGCATCCAACGTCGCTCGCACATGCGCCGACTCGCCGCAGCGGGTAGCCTGATGGACCGGACTACCGCCCTCGATTTATTCCTGCCGCACATGCGCGACGTCGGCAAGTGCGAACAGTCCTTGCATGAACTGAACCTGAACTGGCGCATGATCGAGTCCGCGGCCAAGCTGAACTGCCCGCTCGAGTCGCAGGCGATCCTGCCGGCGATGGCCGCCACGCGCGCGACGTTTCGTCAGCTCGAAGACGAACTGGTGCTCAACCTCGTGCATCAGAAAATGTCCAACATGCTCGATGAGCTGGCCACCCGCGCGCAGTACGTCATCGAGATCGTGGTGCGTAATCTGTACGAACGCACCGCCGACGTCGGTTTCCTGGCGACCGATCAGGAACTGTGCAATTTCGTCGCGCGCTGCGACGCCGGTGCTGATGCGGACGCCGATGCTGATGCGGATGCGGATGCGGATGCGGATGACGATGGAGATGTCCATTCCGCTTCCCAAGCCCAAGCCCAGGCTGCCACCGGCGGCGGGCACACGACGTTCGCAGCACAACGGGCGCGAATCGCCGAGCGCCTGCGCGCCTATCGTGACAAATACACGGTGTACGAAGAAATCATTTTGCTCGACATACATGGTCGGGTATTGGTTCGGCTCGACGACAGCAGCGACCTCGACATCAGCACCGACCCGCTGCTGGCGCAGGCACTGGCCAGCGACACGTGGGTCGAAACCTTCCGCGCCAGCGAACTCCAACCCGGTCGGCGCGAAGCGCTGATCTATGCGCGCCGCATGTGCGACCCGGTGTCCGGGCGGGTGGCCGGCGTGTTGTGCCTGTGCTTTGCATTTGGAGAAGAAATGGGGCGCATCTTTGCCACCCACCGCGACCGCATGGATCGCTCCAACATGCTCTTGCTCGATGGCGCCAATCGCGTCATCGCCAGTGCCGACGAGCGCTGGATACCGCTCGGCACGCCGGTGCCTGTCAACCGCGACGCCGTACCCGTCGTGATGATGCATGCCGGGCGCGAATATCTGGTGCGCACCCATGCCAGCGCCGGCTACCAGGGTTATCCGGGACCGGCCGGCTGGCAGGGCCAGGTGATGATTCCGCTGGATGTGGCGTTCAATCGCGCCCGTTCTGCAGCGCTGGCCGAGCTCGAGCCGCAGGTGGCCGCCGGGCTGCTGTCGCACGCCCACAGCTTTTGTCCGCCGCTGTTCGACATCATGCGCGCCGCCGAGAGCGCCGCCGACACCATCCGCCGCGTGGTCTGGAACGGTCAGCTCAGCAGCGGCGGACAGAGCGGCGAACGGGCGCGCCTGAAAAGCATCCTGGATCAGATCAGCGAAACCGGTACCCGCAGCAGCGAACTGTTTGCGCAATCGATCCGGGACCTGTTCGAAACCGTGCTCGCGGCCGGCCTGCGCAAGACGGAATCGGTCTCGCATCTGCTGGTCGATCTGCTCGACCGGAATCTGTACGAGCGCGCCAACGACTGCCGCTGGTGGGCCGTCACGCCCGAGCTGCGCACCTTGCTGGCCGAACCCGCGCGCAGCAGCACGGCGGCGGCGCGCATGCAGGAAATACTCGAGTACATCAATTCGCTCTATACGGTCTACGCCGGTCTGATCGTCTACGACCGCGACGGCCGGCCGGTTGCCAGTACGGTCGCTTCACTGGCTGTCGATAGCAACGCACAACCGGTGATCGATCCGGACACGCTGGCCCAGGTTCTGTCGCTGCGCAACGAGCAGGCCTACCACGTCACGCCGTTCCTGCCATCACCCCTGTATGGCGACGCGCCGACCTTCGTCTATCACGCTGCCATCAGTCACCCGGACCGCCCCGGTCACAACATCGGCGGCATCGGCATCGTGTTCGATGCCACGCCTGAATTCGACGCCATGTTGCGCGGCGCCCTCGCCAGCAAGGAGAGCGAGCAGGCATTCTTTATCGACCGCGAGCGCAATATCCTGGCCAGCACGGACTCCGCGCATCCGGTGGGCAGCCGGCTGGAACTGGAGACCGACCTGCTGGCGCTGGACAATGGCGCCAGCGCCGCACGCATTGCCATGCGCGATGGTCAGTACGCCATCGTCGGCTGCACGGTGTCACATGGCTATCGGGAGTTCAAGGTCAGCGATGGTTATCGGGACGATATCATCGGCGTGGTGGTCGAAAAACTGGGTGAAGTGCGCAGCGCCGGCAACGCCGGAAAAATCGGCGCGGCATTGGAAAACGCCTCATCCCGACCGGCAGTCGGGCCCGAATTCGCGACCTTCTCCGTCAAGGGCAACCTGTTCGCGGTGGCTGCGGCCGCGGTGCTGGAAGCGCTGCCGGCCGCAAGCGTCGCCCCCGTGTCGCTCGGCACCAATGCCGAGTGCATCGGCGTGATCCGGACG
>JAYUWF010000181.1:0-16041 GCA_043753685.1 Herminiimonas sp. | reverse complement strand
GTGCTGGGAAGCATGGGCAAAGGTATTTGTCTCTTGCATGGGCAAGGCATCCATGTCGGCGCGCAAGCCGATCGCCCGGCTGCTGTTGCCATTCTTGATGACGCCGACCACGCCCGTGACGCCCATTCCACGCAGCACCGGTATGCCCCATTCGGTCAACTTTGCCGCCACCACGTCGGCGGTCCGGACTTCCTCGTAACATAATTCGGGATGGGCGTGAATATCCCGGCGAATCTGCTGTAATTCGGCGTGAAACTGAATAATCGGGTCAATCAACTTCATCGAGATCTCCAAATGGCTGGAAGGCATGCAGTTTGCTTATAATCATCGGGTCGAGAAGCTCAAATAGTCTCGCAATCAACTTGTGGATTCGGTTGTGGATCAAGTTGTGAATCAAGTTGTGAATCAAGTTGTGTATATTACGCCCTGGTCATAAATTGTGGCTTAACCCTCGGAGTGTTTCATGCGTCTGCCATCTTTCGGAAAGCAAGCCAGCCTCTCGCTGCGCACTGTTCTAATCGCTGCAACGGTTGCCCTGACCAGCCTGGCAAGTCCACTTTCAGTCGCGCAGGAATTCAAATTGGCCATGAGTTCACCGCCGACTTCGATGGATCCGCACTTCTATAACCTGTTTCCGAACCTGAATGTCTCCGACCATATCTTCGAAACCATGGTGAAGATGGATGAAGACAGCCATGTCACTCCGAGCCTGGCCGAATCCTGGACGCTGGTCAACAACCTGACGTGGGAATTCAAGATCCGCAAAGGGGTCAAATTTCATGACGGCAGCGATCTGACCACCGAAGACATCGCCTGGTCGATGGACCGCCCCTCCACCATCATCGGCAGTCCGGGCAAGTTCGATGTCTACACCAAGGCGATCATCAACAAGAAGATCATCGATGCCAACACGATTCGATTCACGACCAAGGAGCCGTATCCCTTGTTGTTGGCCGACCTGACTTCGATCTACATCGTCCAGAAAAAGGCGACGCAAGGCTTGAGCAGCGATGATTTTTCCAGTGGCAAGGGCATGATCGGCACCGGGCCTTACAAATTCGTCCGCTTTGCGCGCGATGACCGGCTTGAACTGGATCGCAATGAAGCGTACTGGGGGCCGAAACCAGCCTGGAGCAAAGTGACGCTGCGCTTCATTCCGAATGGCGCCACCCGCATTGCGGCCTTGCTGGCCGGTGACGTGCAGGCAATCGAAAACGTGCCGACGCCCGACCTGGCGCGCATCCGCACCGAGCCGACAGTGAGCATGTATTCGAAAGTCTCGCATCGAATGATCTATCTGTACGCTGACAGCAGCCGCGACAAGTCGCCGTTCGTCACCGACAAGGAAGGCAAGCCGCTCGACAAGAACCCCTTGCAGGACATCCGCGTTCGACAGGCGATTTCGATGGCGATCAATCGCGAGGCGATCAAGGAGCGGGTCATGGAAGGACTTTCCGAGCCCACCGGCAACCTGGTTTCCAGCAAGCTGTTCGGCTACAACCCGGCGCTGAAAACCATGAAATACGATCCCGAAGGCGCCAAGAAACTTTTGACGGCCGCTGGCTATCCGAACGGCTTCGGCATGACCATTCATACGCCGAACAACCGCTACATCAACGATGAAAAAATTACCCAGACGATTGCCCAGATGCTGTCGCGCGTCGGCATCGCGGCCAAGGTCGAAGGCATGCCGATGTCGGTCTATTCGGGCCGCGGTTCGAAGCGTGAATTTTCGATTGGCCTGCTTGGCTGGGGTGCGCAGACCGGAGAAGCATCGTCACCGCTGCGGGCACTGCTTGCCTGTGACAATCCGACCCGCGGCCTGGGCGTGACCAACTGGCTCAAGTACTGCAATCCGAAGATGGACGAACTCTTGCTCAAGGCACTGAACACAGTCGAGGATCCGCAACGCCTGAAACTGCTGCAGGATGCGACCGCCATTGCGGTCAACGACGCCGCCCTGATTCCGATCCATCACCAGGTCACTACCTGGGCCACAAAAAAGGGAATCGTGTATGCGCCGCGTACCGATGAGCGGACGCACGCTTACGGGTTCAAGGCGCAGTAAGTGTCGACGAAGCGTTGATGACCGAATCGATGGACATTGTGAATCCTGCTGCTGAATCCGCGCTGCGCTCGGTGGCCGCATGATCGTTTTCATCGTCCGGCGGTTGCTGCAAAGCGTGCTGGTGCTGCTCGTCATGTCGCTGCTGGTATTCGTCGGTGTCTACGCTATCGGCAACCCGATCGATGTCTTGATCAGCCCGGACGCGGACCAGATGGAGCGGGCACGCACCATTGCCGCATTCGGTCTGGACAAGCCGCTCTGGCAGCAATACTTCATCTTCATCAAGAATGCGCTGTCGGGCGACATGGGCCGCTCGTTTGCTTTTTCGACGCCGGCGCTGACGCTGATCTTCGAGCGCATGCCGGCCACGCTCGAACTGGCGATCGTGGCGATCCTGATCGCCATCGGCCTCGGCATTCCGCTGGGACTGTGGGCGGGCCTGCGACCGAATGGCCTGGCGGGAAAAACGATCATGGCGGTCTCCATTCTAGGTTTTTCCTTGCCGACGTTCTGGGTGGGGCTGATGCTGATCATGGTGTTTGCCGTGCAGCTTGGCTGGCTACCTTCGAGCGGGCGCGGCACCACTAGTCTTTTGTTCGGCGTGCCGGTAAGTTTCCTGTCGCTCGATGGTTTGCGCCATTTGCTGATGCCTGCGTTTAACCTGGCGCTGTTCAACATCGCGTTGGTAATCCGCCTGACCCGCGCCGGCGCGCAGGAAGCGCTGCTGCAGGATTACGTGCGTTTTGCCCGGGCCAAGGGCTTGAGCAATACCCGTATCGTCGGTGTCCATGTGCTGAAAAACATCCTGATTCCGATCGTCACCGTGATTGCCTTGCAATTCGGCTCGATCATCGCATTTGCCATCGTCACCGAATCGGTGTTTGCCTGGCCCGGCATGGGCAAGCTCATTATCGATTCGATCCGGGTGCTGGATCGTCCGGTGATCGTGGCGTACCTGATGCTGATCGTGGTGATTTTCATCGTCATCAATCTGGTGGTCGACGTGGTGTATTCCCTGCTCGATCCGCGCGTGCGCCTTTCGGAGGCAAAAGGATGAGCATGCCCGACACGACCGCGCCGGTACCTGATACCACATTGGCTGTCCCGGCAGCGGCAGTGGCCACGGCCGATACGCCGTTGCGGCGCTTCAGTCGGGACTTTTTCAGCAGCCGTATTGCCACCGCTGGCTTCATCGGCCTGGTGATCATCATTTTGGCGGCGTTGTTCGCGCCGGTGCTGGCGCCGCAAAACCCGTACGACCTATCCGGCCTGGACGTCATGGATTCGCGCCTCGAGCCGGGCAAGCAATCGGTCGACGGCAAGCTGACGTTTTTACTCGGAACCGACGAGCAGGGCCGGGACATGCTCTCGGCCATCCTCTACGGCGTGCGGATTTCGATCATGGTCGGCGTCGCCAGTACCGTGATCGCGCTGGTCATTGGTCTGATGCTTGGTTTGACGGCAGGTTATGCTGGTGGCCGAATCGAGTCCGTCATCATGCGCCTGGCCGACATTCAGCTCTCGTTTCCGCCGATCCTGATCGCACTGATCCTGCTGGCGTTGACCGGGCAGGGCGTCGGCAAGATCATCATCGCGCTGGTGGCAGTGCAGTGGGCATATTACGCACGCACCGCCCGCAGCGCGGCGCTGGTCGAGCGCAAGAAGGAATACATCGAAGCCGCCACGGCACTGGGACTGTCGCCCTTGCGGATCATGCTGCGCCATTTGCTGCCGAACTGCATGCCGCCGCTGATCGTGATCGCAGCGCTGCAGGTCGCCTCCGCCATTTCGCTCGAAGCGACGCTCTCGTTCCTCGGTCTGGGCTTGCCGGTGACGGAACCCTCGCTCGGGCTGTTGATCGCCAACGGTTTTCAATATCTTTTGTCGGGCAAATACTGGATCAGTTTTTTCCCCGGCATTGCGCTGCTGGTGACAGTGGTGACCATCAATCTGGTGGCCGACCAATTGCGCGACGTGTTGAATCCGCGCCTGCAGACCCAATAATCGCTCGGCTTCATTCGGCTTCATTTAGCTCATACCAGGCTTCGGCCACAACAACAGGATCGCCTCTCGTGTCGACGTCACTGTCTCCTCCGCCGCAGCCCACGCTGGAAGTGCGCAATCTGATCACGCAATTTACTGCGCGCGCCGGCATTGCGACGGCGGTCAACGACGTCTCGTTTTCGGTGTTGCCGGGGCAGATCATGGGTCTGGTCGGCGAATCCGGCTCCGGCAAGTCGATGACCGGCTATTCGATCATGGGCTTGATCGACCCGCCGGGCAAAGTGACGTCGGGCCAGGTGCTGTTCAAGGGTGCCGATTTGCGTGCGCTGTCGCCGTCGGCCATGCGCGACGTGCGCGGCGACCGTATCGCGATGATCTTTCAGGATCCAATGATGACCCTGAATCCGGTGCTGCGCATCGACACCCAGATGATGGAAGCGGTGCTGGCGCATCATCCCGTCAGCCGCGAGACCGCGCGCGCGATGTCGCGCGACGCGCTGGCGCGGGTTGGCATTCCTTCCCCGGACGAACGCCTGCTCGGTTATCCGCATCAGTTTTCCGGCGGCATGCGACAGCGCGTCGCAATCGCGATTGCACTTCTGAACAAGCCGGACCTGATCATCTGCGATGAGCCAACCACTGCACTGGATGTGACGATCCAGGGGCAGATCCTGTTCGAGATGCAGAAGCTGTGCCGCGAATCGGGCACTGCCCTGATCTGGATCACGCACGACCTGTCGGTGGTGGCCGGTCTGGCCGATACCGTTTGCGTCATGTACGCTGGGAAAATCGTCGAAAGCGGCACCGTCCAGCAAGTGCTGGAACATCCGCGCCATCCGTACACGTTCGGTCTGATTGGCTCTGCGCCCTCGCGCAATCCTCGTGGGCAACCGCTGCGCCAGATCACTGGCATGACGCCATCGCTGCTGAACCTGCCGAGCGGTTGTGCGTTTCGCTCGCGCTGCGAGCGGGCCAGCGATATTTGCAGCACGACGCCGCCGCTGAAGATTGCCGAGGGCCAGGCGTATCGCTGTTTTCATCCGGTGGCTGCTAACGAGGTGTTGGCATGAGTGCGATCCCTGTAGATGCTCGCAATCCGGCGCAGCCAAGGCAGTCAACGCAGTCAACGCTGCCAGCGCAGCCGATGGTGAACCTGCTCGAGTTACGCAACGTCAGCAAGCGCTTCGTCAAGCCGATCGATGCCGCTGCCCGCATTGCCAATCTCTTCGGCGCCGGTGTCGAGCAGGAAGTCGTGCATGCGGTCGACGATGTGACGCTCACGATCCGGCGCGGGGAAGTGGTTGGTCTGGTCGGGGAATCCGGTTGCGGCAAATCGACGCTGGGCCGGATGGCGGTCGGTCTGCACAGCCTGACGTCCGGCACCCGTCTCTGGAAAGGCGAGGATCTGAGCCTGCTGGACGCAGCGTCGCGGCGCAAGAAACAGCTCGCTATCCAGATGATCTTCCAGGATCCGACTGCTTCGCTCAATCCGCGCATGCGGGTGCAGGACATCATCGGCGAGGCGCCGGTCGTGCATGGCATGGTGCCGGCCGCGCAGCAAAAAGAGTATGTTGAACAATTGCTGGAGCGCGTAGGGTTGGACCCGACCGTGGTACGGCGTTTCCCGCACCAGTTTTCCGGCGGCCAGCGTGCCCGCATTGGTATCGCCCGGGCGCTGGCGGTCAAGCCGGAATTTCTGGTCTGCGATGAAGCGGTGGCGGCGCTCGATGTGTCGATCCAGGCGCAGGTGTTGAATCTGTTCATTCGCTTGCGCGACGAGCTGGACCTGACGTACCTGTTCATCAGCCATGACCTGGGCGTGGTGCGGCATCTGGCCGACCGGGTGGTGATCATGTACCTGGGACGGATTGTCGAATCGGCTTCGGCCGACGCCGTATTTTCCGCGGCCAATCATCCGTACACACAGGCCTTGCTGGCGTCGGCGCCGAAGCTCGAAGTGCGCAAGCTGGAATTCTTTGCGGTCAAGGGCGAAATCCCGTCGCCGCTGCATCCGCCGCCCGGCTGTCACTTTCATCCGCGTTGTCCGCATGCGATGCCGCGTTGCAAGGTCGAGGTGCCGCTGTTGAAAGAAGTCGCGCCGGCGCATTTTTCGGCCTGTCATCTCAACGACTGATTGACGCCAGTAAGGCCGCCGCCCGCACTGCAACAACGCGCCTGTTAGTGCTGCGGCATAATGGAATAGTTGGAAGTCAGGATGCTGCGCACCATTGGTCGCTGCACCGCTTCGCTTTTGCAGCGCTTTTCGACGTTTTTGCGTCGGCAAGTTCACCTCACAGGAATGCCCAATGAACACCGTTACCGACAACCTGACAGCGCCGGCATCCGGCGCGCAAACACCGTCACCGGACGTGATCGCGATGATCGAGCGGTTGGTGGCATTCCCGACCGTCTCGCGCGATTCCAACCTCGGGCTGATCGAATGGGCACGCGACTACCTCAATGGCCTGGGCATCAAATCGCGTCTGACCTATGACGTCACCAGCAAAAAGGCCAACCTGTTCGCGACACTGGGCGAAGGCCGCAAGCCGGGCTTGATCCTGTCCGGCCACACCGACGTGGTGCCGGTCGAAGGCCAGGCCTGGGACAGCGATCCCTTCAAGGCCGAGGTTCGCGACGGCATGATGTATGGCCGCGGCACCGCCGACATGAAGGGCTACATCGGCACCGCACTGGCGCTGGCGCCGCAGTTCCTGGCGGCGAACATGGATTCGTCGCTGCATTTTGCGCTGTCCTACGATGAAGAAGTCGGCTGTCTCGGCGTGCGCGGCCTGATCGCCGACCTGGCGCAGACCGGCTTGAAGACCGCCGGTTGCATCGTCGGGGAGCCGACCCTGATGCAGCCGATCATTGCGCACAAGGGCACGCATCGGTTCCGCTGCTGTATTACCGGCCGCGAAGCGCATTCCAGCTACACCACCCAGGGCGTCAATTCGATCGAGTATGCAGCCCGACTGATCGTCTACATCCGGCAAATGGCGGATCGCCTGGCGCAGCTGGAAACCCGTGATTACGCCTTCACCGTACCGTTCACGACACTGCAGACTGGCACCATCCGTGGCGGCCTGGCATCGAACATCGTGCCCAAGGATTGCGAGTTCCAATTCGAAGCGCGCACCATGCCGGGCGCCTCGGCCGAAAAGCTGTACCAGGAAATTCAGGATTTCGCCGCCACGCTGCTGCCGGAAATGCAGCGAGTCGAGCCGAACGCCGCCATCAAATTTGAGTGGGTGGCCTCGGCGCCGGGCCTGAGCATGGACGAGGGCGATGCCATCGTCCAGCTTGCCAGCGCGCTGTCGCGCAACCGGCCGAACGGCGCCGTGTCGTACGGCACCGAGGCTGGTCTGTTTCAGCAAGCCGGGATTCCGACCGTGATCTGCGGTCCGGGCAATATCGAACAGGCGCACCGGCCAAATGAATTCGTGACGATGTTGCAACTTGCGCAGTGCGAAGCATTCATGTTGCGCTTGATTCAGGACGGCGCTTCGACCTGAGAATTTCGTGAAACTCAGCCGCGTTTCCGCCATATCGAAGCGCGTGCCGGTGGTGTAAACTCAGTTGCAATACAGCATCTGAAATGAGCCATGACGACTACCATTGTCCGCGCGGTCTGCCCGCATGATTGTCCCGATACTTGCGCCATGCTGGTCACGGTCGAGGATGGCGTCGCCACCCAGGTAAAGGGCGACCCGGAGCATCCGACCACCGCCGGCGTACTCTGCACCAAGGTCTCGCGGTACACCGAACGCACCTACCACCGCGATCGCCTGCTGCATCCGATGAAAAGGATTGGTCCGAAGGGCAATGGCCAGTTCGCGCGCATCACCTGGGATGAAGCGATCGATACCATCGCCAGCCGCCTCGGCGCCATCGCCGCCATCGACCCCGAGGCGATCCTCCCCTACAGCTATGCCGGCACGATGGGACTGGTGCAGGGCGAATCGATGTCGGCGCGCTTTTTCCACAAGATCGGCGCGTCGCTGCTCGATCGGACGATTTGCGCATCTGCCGGCGGAGCCGGTTATGCGTACACCCTCGGCAGCCGGATCGGCACCGACGTCGAGCAATTTCAGAATGCAAAAGTGATCCTGATCTGGGGCGGCAATCCGATCGCCTCCAACCTGCATTTCTGGACCCGTGCACAGGAAGCCAAGCGCCGGGGCGCGATCCTGATCGCAATCGATCCGTACCGCTCCCTGACGGCAGAAAAATGCCAGCAGCATATCGCGCTGTTGCCGGGCACCGATGCGGCGCTGGCTCTCGGCATGATGCATGTGCTGATCGCGGAAGATTTGCTCGACCATGATTACATCGCGCGCCATACCCTGGGGTTCGACGAACTGAAGCAGCGCGTGGCCGAGTGGACACCCGAGCGAGTCGCCGTCACCTGCGGCATCACCGCCGAGGAAGTCACCCAACTGGCACGCCTGTACGGTCAGACGGCACGACGCGGCGAGGCGGTCGCGATCCGCACCAATTATGGCTTGCAGCGCATCCGCGGCGGCGGCATGGCGGTTCGCAATATCTGCTGCCTGCCGGCGCTGGTGGGCGCCTGGCGTCATGCCGCTGGCGGCGTCCAGTTGTCTTCCTCCGACAGTTTTCCGAAAAATACCCGTGCGGTGCAGCGGCGCGATCTTTTACCCGGCAATCGGGTGCCGCGCACGATCAACATGAGCACCATCGGCGACGACCTGTTGCGCCAGGCCTCACCCGAGTTCGGTCCGCGCATCGATGCCGTGATTGTCTACAACTCCAACCCGGTAGCAGTCGCACCGGAATCCGGCAAAGTCATGCAAGCGTTCGTTCGCGAGGATTTGTTTACCGTCGTCCTGGAACACTTCCAGACCGATACCGCTGACTATGCCGACATCGTGCTGCCGGCGACGACTCAACTCGAACACATCGACATCCACGGCACTTACGGTCACCTCTACATGATGGCCAACAATGCCGCTATCGCACCGCTTGGCGAAGCAAAGCCGAACACCGAATTCTTTCGCTTGCTGGCTGCACGGATGGGCTTCGACGACCCTTGCTTTGTCGACAGCGACGATGCGATCGCCGCCGTTGCATTTGACAAGAATCATGCGCATGCAGTGCACTTCGACTGGGAGTCGCTAAAGCGCACCGGTTGGCAAAAACTGGCCATGCCCGACGCGCCGTTCGCCAACGGCGGTTTTGCGACGCCATCCGGCAAATGCGAATTTCTGTGCGCACGCATGGCGGCCGACGGACTCGATCCGTTACCGACCTACATCGCCCCGTACGAGTCCGTCGCCAGCAATGCGCTGTTGGCAAAACGCTATCCGCTGGCCATGATTTCTCCGCCGGCGAGGAACTTTCTGAATTCTACTTTCGTCAACATTCAAAGTCTGCGCCAGACCGAGGGCGAACCGCACCTCGACATGCATCCCCTGGACGCCGGCACGCGCGCCATCGTTGCCGGCGACACGGTGCGCATTTTTAATGACCGCGGCAGTTTCACTGCGCGGGTACGCCTGACCGACAAGGTACGTGTTGGACTGGTGGTGGGCTTGTCGATCTGGTGGAAAAAGCTGGCACGGGATGGCAAGAATGCAAACGAAGTCACCAGCCAGCGCCTGACCGACATGGGAAACGGGCCGACGTTCTACGATGTGTTGGTGGAGGTGGAAAAAGTACGCCGGCCGGTGCCGGGCGAGACAGCCTAGGGCACCACGCGCCAAATGCTCGGGAACGTTTTATCATGACGCCATGAACGCCAGGCGATATCTGAAGTGGAGTTGTGCAGTGACCCTGGCAGGGTTTCTGGCAGCCGGTTGCAGCCCTTTCGACTATTACGCCCAGGCTGCCCATGGCCAGTTCTCGTTGCTGTCCGAGGCCCGTCCGATCGATGACTGGCTGGCCGATCCAGCCTTGCCGGCTCGCCTGCGCACAAAGCTGACCAAGGTCAAACAGATCCGGCGCTTCGCCGCCAGTGAATTGGGATTGCCGGACAATCATAGCTACACCACCTATGCCGACCTGAAACGTCCGTTCGTGTTGTGGAACGTGGTGGCCACGGAGGAGCTGTCGCTGGAACCGCGACGCTGGTGTTTTCCGGTAGCGGGTTGCGTGACCTACCGCGGCTATTACAGCAAGGCCGATGCCCAGGGTTACGCTGCCGGCCTGCGCCACGACGGCCTCGACGTCCAGGTCGCAGGCGTGCCGGCGTATTCCACGCTGGGCTGGTTCAACGATCCGGTGCTCTCGACGTTCATCCAGTATCCCGACGGTGAATTGGCGCGCCTGGTGTTCCACGAACTGGCGCACCAGGTCGTGTACGTCAAGGACGATACCCGGTTCAACGAGTCCTTCGCCACTGCGGTCGAGGAGGCTGGCGTCGAGCGCTGGCTGCTGGCCCAGGGTGACCCGCGGCTGCGCCAGTCCTACGTCGAATACGAAACCCGCAAGGACGATTTCCTATCCTTGCTGCTCAAGTATCGCAAGGCGCTCGAACAGAATTACCTGCGCAATGTCGGCGCCGATGAAAAGCGTCAGCGCAAGGTCGAGATCTTTCGCGAGTTGAAGGATGAATATCAAATCCTGAAAATTAGATGGGGTGGCTACCCGGGCTACGATCGCTGGTTTGCCGAACCGCTGACCAATGCGCATCTGGCTTCAGTTGCGGCATATCATGATTTTGTCCCTGCATTTCGGGTATTGCTTACCCAGCAGAAATCGCTGTCGCGTTTCTATGCTGCCGTACGTCGGCTGGCAGAACTCGACAAAACGGAACGGCATGCGCAACTGGCGTTCCTGGGACAGCGCGCCAGACCAGCCGGACAATCGATCCCGGTGATGCTGCCGCAGCCGCGCTAAGAAACCCGGGCGCCAGGATTCTGCGACTGGTGGCCACTTCGAATCGGCAGACGCCGTATAAGGCCTGGCTGTTCAGGCCCGAAAACGTGCCGTCGCGCGGCAATCCGGGCACAAAAATCCCGCAAAATGCTTGCGCCAGCTTACGCCGAACGTTAGCATCTGACTAAAAAATGGAACGGTCGTTCGGTACCCGCATGGCAAGCCGGACACACCACCACAAGTCGATTTCATTCGGCTCAACAATCAAAAGCAGAGGCGACACGTGGATAAATTCTGGCTCAAGTCTTACCCGGCAGGCGTACCCGCCGAAATCGATTATTCCCATTACAAGTCGCTGGTACATCTGCTGGAAGATTCGTTCGAGCGCTTCCGCAAGCGCGACGCCTATGTCTGCATGGACAAGCGGCTGACATATGGCGAGGTCGACGTGTTGTCGAAAAAGCTGGGCGCGTGGTTGCAATCGTGTGGCCTGGCGCCTGGGGACCGGGTCGCGCTGATGATGCCGAACGTGCTGGCCTATCCAGTGGCGATCGCCGCCGTGCTGCGCGCTGGCTACACCGTGGTCAACGTCAATCCCCTGTACACGCCGCGCGAACTGAAACACCAGCTGGTCGATTCCGGCGCCAAGATCATCATCATTCTGGAAAATTTCGCCCATACCCTGGAACAGGTGATTGCCGATACCGGTATCCAGCGAACGGTGGTGGTTCGGATGGGCGACCTGCTGGGCCCTCTCAAGGGTGCGGTCGTGAATTTCGTGGTGCGCAACGTCAAGAAGATGGTATTGGCCTACACGCTGCCCAACGCGATCAGCTGGAGCCAGGCGCTGGCCAGTCCGGCCAGTGCGCTCAAGCCGGCCGAGGTCAGCCAGCAAAGCATTGCGTTTCTGCAGTACACGGGCGGCACCACCGGTGTGTCGAAGGGGGCCACGCTTTCGCATGGCAACATCATTGCCAACGTGCTGCAGGCCGAAGCCTGGCTGCAACCGGTACTCGACAAGGAGCCGAAGGTCGAGCAACTGATCGTGGTGTGCGCGCTGCCGCTGTACCATATCTTCGCCTTGACGGCGTGCTGCATGCTGGGTACCCGCACCGGCGCGATGAATATCCTGATCACCAATCCGCGCGACATTCCCGGCTTCGTCAAGGAACTTGCCAAATATCGATTCAACATGCTACCGGCCGTCAATACGCTCTATAACGGCTTGCTCAATTCACCGGATTTCGCCAAGCTCGATTTTTCGGGATTAAAAGTCAGCAACGGCGGCGGCATGGCGGTGCAAAAGGCGGTGGCCGATCGCTGGATGCAGGTGACCGGCTGCCCGATCGCCGAAGGGTATGGCTTGTCGGAGACTTCGCCGAGCGCGACCTGCAATCCGGCCGACACGGCGGAATACACCGGGACCATCGGCTTGCCGTTTCCCTCGACCGACATCGCCATCCTGGACGACGACGGTCAACCGGTGGCGCTCGGGGTGGCAGGCGAGATCGCGATCCGCGGTCCGCAGGTCATGGTCGGCTACTGGAACCGGCCGGATGAAACCGCCAAGGTCATGACGCCCGATGGCTTTTTCAAATCCGGCGACATCGGCATCATGGATGAACGCGGTTATGTGCGCATCGTCGACCGCAAGAAAGACATGATCCTGGTGTCCGGATTCAACGTCTATCCGAACGAGATCGAGGGCGTGGTCGCCGCTCACCCGGGGGTGCTGGAATGCGCATGCGTCGGCGTGCCCGATGCGGTCAGTGGCGAAGCGGTGAAGTTGTTCGTGGTCCGCAAGGACCCGGCGCTGACAGCCGAACAATTGATGGATTATTGCCGCGAGCAGTTCACGGCCTACAAGAAACCGAAATTCATCGAGTTCCGCACCGATTTGCCGAAGACGAATGTCGGCAAGATTTTGCGGCGCGAGCTGCGTGACGCGCCGGCGGCCGCGCAGGTCAAGCAGGCTGCCTGACGCGGCAACGCGAGTCCGGCAAGACCCGACCGAGCCGCCGCACATCGGCGGCTTTTTTGGCGGGCTGTTCATGGCAAGGCGCGCTGGCGGGTTGTCTGCGGATCAGTCCAGCAGCGGCGGCAGCGGCCGCGGCTTGCGGTCGGCGCCCGTGGCGACGTAGGTAAGGGTCGCTTCCGTCACCTTCACCACTTCGCTTTGCAATCGCATGCGTTCGGCATAAACCTCGACATTGACCGTCACCGAGGTGACGCCGACCTTGACCACGTTGGCGTAGAACGACAACAGGTCGCCGACAAACACCGGTTGTTTGAACAGAAATGAATTCACGGCTACGGTGGCGACGCGCCCGTTTGCGCGCCGTACGGCCGGCAACGAACCGGCAATATCGACCTGCGCCATGATCCATCCGCCGAATACGTCGCCGTGAATGTTGGCATCGGCTGGCATCGGCACCACGCGCAATTGCGGCATGGCGTCCGGCAGTGTGGTAGGGGAGAGTTGCAAGGTCGCTCCTTTTCTTGATTATTCTTAAACCGCTACAATCCTCCCACGAAGCATAAACCATTCTCGATCGATTTCGCCTCATGCGCCATCACGCTGCTGCATCCGCTCAACCGCCTGCCAATCAAGCCACCCGCAACGACTGGGGCACCCTCAAGACATTGGTGCCCTATCTGCTGGCCTACAAGTGGCGCGTTGGATTGGCCTTGACGTGCCTGATCGGCGCCAAACTCGCCAATGTCGGCGTGCCGCTGGTGTTGAAGCAGTTGATCGACCGGCTGACCGTTTCACCCACGCATCCGCAGGCATTGCTGGTGCTACCCCTGGGAATCCTGGCGGCGTATGGCGCGCTGCGGCTGTCGACCACCCTTTTTACCGAACTGCGTGAATTCATTTTCGCGCGCGTGACCCAACGCGCGGTGCGCACGGTTGCCTTGCGCGTGTTTCGCCACCTGCATTCACTATCGCTGCGCTTCCATTTGAACCGTCAGACCGGAGGCATGACGCGCGACATCGAGCGCGGCACGCGCGGCATCTCGTCGCTGGTGTCGTACACCCTCTTCAGCATCCTGCCGACGCTGGTGGAAATCACGCTGGTGCTGGGCTACCTGGTGCTGCATTACGATATCTGGTTCTTCGGCATTACCGTGGTGGCGCTGGTAAGTTACATCACCTTCACGGTGGTGGTGACGGAATGGCGCACTCATTTCCGGCGCACCATGAACGACCTCGATTCGAAGGCCAGTACGCGGGCCATTGATTCTCTGATTAACTATGAGACAGTCAAATATTTTGGCAACGAAGACTACGAAGCGCAGCGCTACGACCATGGCTTGAAGAGCTATGAGACGGCGGCGGTGCGCTCCCAGACCTCGCTGTCGCTGTTGAATACGGGTCAGTCGAGCATCATCGCAGTCGCTGTCAGCCTGATCCTGTGGCGCGCCACCCAAGGAGTAATCAATGGCACCATGACGCTGGGTGATCTGGTGCTGGTGAATTCCTTCATGATCCAGCTGTACATTCCCTTGAATTTTCTTGGCGTGATCTACCGCGAAATCAAGCAGAGCCTGGCCGACATGGAACGGCTGTTCGCGCTGCTCGACCAGCACCGGGAAATTGCCGATGCGCCGCAGGCCAGGCCGTTGCAAGCCCAGGGCGCCGAAGTGCGCTTCGCGCATGTCGACTTCAGTTACGAATCGAAGCGCCAGATTCTGTTCGATGTCGATTTCACGATCGCAGCCGGCACCACCACGGCGGTGGTGGGCCACAGCGGCTCCGGCAAATCGACGCTCTCGCGACTGTTGTTCCGTTTTTACGATGTGAGCCAGGGCGCCATCACCATCGATGGCCAGGATTTGCGCGAGATCACCCAGGGGTCGCTGCGCGAGGGGATCGGCATTGTGCCGCAGGATACGGTGCTGTTCAACGACACGATCGAATACAATATCGCGTACGGCAAGCCAGGTGCGCCCAAGGAGCAGATCGTTGCCGCTGCCAGGGCGGCTTCGATCCATGATTTCATCGAAAGCCTCCCGGACGGCTACGCCACCATGGTGGGCGAGCGCGGCCTGAAACTGTCGGGTGGCGAAAAGCAGCGGGTGGCGATCGCCCGCACGCTCCTGAAAAACCCCGCGATCCTGATCTTCGACGAAGCGACCTCGGCGCTGGATTCGAAAGCCGAGCAGGCGATCCAGGCGCAATTGAAGGACATCGCACGCAACCGCACGACCCTGGTGATCGCCCATCGGCTCTCGACCATCGTCGATGCCGCGCAGATCCTGGTGCTCGACCACGGCCGCATCATCGAACGCGGCACCCATGCGCAGTTGATCGCGGCAGAAGGCGCCTACGCCCAGATGTGGGCCCGCCAGCAGGCGCGCCAGGATGAGCCGGTTGCCGAAGGCCCGGCGCTGACGGTGCAGGTCGCGGCCTGATCCAGGATGGAAACCAAATGGCTGGAGGACTTCATCTCGCTGGCGGAAACCCACAGTTTCAGCCGGTCCGCCGAGTTGCGGCATGTGACCCAGCCAGCATTTTCGCGCCGCATCCAGTCGCTGGAAGCCTGGCTCGGCGCCGACCTGATCGATCGCACGTCCTACCCGACCTGCCTGACGCCGGCCGGCGAAGTGTTTTACGAGCAGGCGCAGGAAATGTTGGGGCAGATCGATCGCGCCAGAGCCCTAACGCGAGGCAAACGGCCGGCGGCGCATGCGACCATTGACTTCGCAGTTCCGCACACACTTTCGCTTACTTACATTCCGAAGTGGTTGACTGCACTCGAATCCGGTTTTGGCCGACTGCACACCCGACTGATGGCGCTGAACGTGCACGATGCCGTCATGACACTGGTGGAAGGGGGGTGCGATCTTCTGTTGTGCTACCACCATCCGCGCCAGCCGGTGCAACTCGATGCCGGTCGCTACGACATGCTGGTGCTCGGCACCGAGACGCTGCGCGCCTATTCGCACTGCGATCGCAGCGGCAAGCCGGAATTCGAATTGCCCGGTACGCCCGGCTCCCTGTTGCCGTTCCTGTCCTATACCGGCAACGCTTACCTGGGCCGGATGGTGGAGTTGATCCTGGCCGAGGCCCGGCACCCGTTGTACCTCGAGAAACGCTATGAGACCGACATGGCCGAGGGCTTGAAGAT
>JAYUWF010000180.1:0-16083 GCA_043753685.1 Herminiimonas sp. | reverse complement strand
TTTGCGCTTATTTGTACTGATCCCCGCGCCCGCCTGCGAGTGGCGCAAGGCCATTCCGGGCAGCGGTGCGATATCATGTCGGACTGACAGCAAATCCGTCAACGCAACCGGGCGGCGCCCCGAAATGTTTGGCGCCGCCACACTCAAATCGATCAGATCATGAAACCAGTCAAAGTAGGCCTGTTAGGCATCGGCACCGTCGGCGCCGGTACATTCGCGGTATTGAAGCGTAATCAGGAAGAGATCATGCGCCGCGCCGGACGCGGCATAGAGATCGCCATGGTGGCCGACCTGAACGTCGAACGTGCACGCGAATTGACGAATGGCGAAGTCGAAGTCGTATCCGACGCCAACCTCGTGGTCAACCATCCCGACATCGACATCGTGATCGAACTGATCGGCGGCTACGGCATCGCGAAAGACCTGGTCCTGAAAGCAATCGCCAACGGCAAGCACGTGGTCACCGCCAACAAGGCGCTTCTGGCCACGCACGGCAACGAACTGTTCAAGGCAGCCCAGGACAAGGGCGTCATGATCGCCTTCGAGGCAGCAGTGGCCGGCGGCATACCGATCATCAAGGCGCTGCGCGAAGGCCTGACCGCCAACCGGATTCAGTGGATCGCCGGCATCATCAACGGCACCACCAATTTTATCCTCTCGGAGATGCGCGACAAGGGCCCGGATTTCGCCACCGCCTTGAAGGATGCGCAACGCCTGGGCTATGCCGAAGCCGATCCGACCTTCGACATCGAAGGCATCGATGCGGCCCACAAGGCGACCATCATGGCGGCGATCGCTTTCGGCATGCCGGTCCAGTTCGAACGCGCTTATGTGGAAGGCATCACCAAGCTGCAGGCCACCGACATCCGCTATGCCGAACAGCTCGGTTACCGCATCAAGCTGCTGGGAATTACCAAGCGCACGCCGCACGGCATCGAACTGCGGGTGCATCCGACACTGATACCGTCGAGCCGGCTGATCGCCAATGTCGAAGGCGCCATGAATGCGGTGCTGGTGCAGGGCGACGCCGTCGGCGCCACGCTGTATTACGGCAAGGGCGCCGGCGCCGAGCCTACCGCCTCGGCCGTCATCGCCGATCTGGTCGACATCACCCGCCTGGCCACGGCCGATCCGGGACATCGGGTACCGCACCTGGCATTCCAGCCGGACGCCATGAGCGATACGCCGATCCTGCCGATGTCGGAAATCACCACCAGCTACTACCTGCGCATGCATGTGGCCGACAAGCTCGGTGTGCTGGCCGACGTCACCCGGATCCTGGCCGATGCGACGATTTCGATCGACGCCATGCTGCAGAAAGAGCCGGCCGAAGGCGAGCAGCAGACCGACATCATCATGCTGACCCACCAGACCCAGGAAAAGAACGTCGATGCCGCCATCGCCCGCATCGAGGCGCTGCCCACGGTGGTCGGCAAGGTCACCCGCATTCGCCTGGAAGAGCTGAGCTGATGCAATACGTCTCCACGCGCGGCCAGGCGGCGCCGCAAAATTTCTCCCAGATCCTGCTCGGAGGCCTGGCGCCGGATGGCGGGCTGTATCTTCCGCAAAGTTATCCGCTGATCAGTCTCGCCGAGCTGACCGCCTGGCGCAGCCTGCCCTACGCAGCACTGGCGTTCGAAGTCTTGAAAAAATTTGCCACCGACATACCGGCAGCCGACCTGCAGGCATTGACCGCCCGAACCTACACCGCACAGGTCTATTGCAATACCCGCCAGGGCGAGAATGCGGCGCAGATCACGCCGCTGTCGGTGCTGGAGCGCGACGGCGACAAGACCCTGATGCTGCAGGCACTGTCGAACGGACCGACGCTCGCCTTCAAGGACATGGCGATGCAGTTGCTGGGCAACCTGTTCGAATACACGCTGGCGAAAGACCATGCGGAACTGAACATCTTCGGCGCCACGTCCGGCGACACCGGCAGCGCTGCCGAATACGCCATGCGCGGCAAACACGGAATCCGGGTATTCATGCTTTCACCGCACGGAAAGATGAGCGCCTTCCAGAGCGCCCAGATGTTCAGCCTGCAGGATCCGAACATCCACAACATCGCCATTCGCGGCAATTTCGACGATTGCCAGGACATGGTCAAGGCCGTCTCGAACGATCTGCATTTCAAGACCAGACAGAAGATCGGCACCGTCAATTCGATCAACTGGGCACGCGTGGTGGCGCAGGTGGTCTATTACGTGCGTGGCTATCTGGCGGCGACCACGGACAATGCGCAGAAAGTCTCCTTCACGGTACCGTCCGGTAATTTCGGCAACATCTGCGCCGGCCACATCGCCCGCATGATGGGCGTGCCGATCGACCGCCTGGTGGTGGCGACCAACGAGAACGACGTGCTCGATGAATTTTTCCGCACCGGTGTCTATCGGGTGCGCAAATCCGCCGAGACGCTGCACACCACCAGTCCCAGCATGGACATCAGCAAGGCATCGAACTTCGAGCGTTTCGTTTTCGATCTGCTGGGCCGCGATGGCGAGCGGGTCAGGGCGCTGTTCCACAAGGTCGAGACCGCCGGCGGTTTCGATTTGTCCGGCAAGCCCGGCAGCGACGGTGACGAATTCAAGAACGTGTCGGACTTCGGTTTCGTATCCGGCAAATCGATCCACACCGACCGCCTGGCGACGATTCGCGACGTGCACGCACGGCACCGCATCACCATCGACACGCACACGGCCGACGGCGTCAAGGTGGCGCGCGAGTACGTGCAGCCCGGCGTGCCGATGATCGTGCTGGAAACCGCCCTGCCGGCAAAGTTCAACGAAACGATTCGCGAAGCGCTCGGGCGCGACGCCGAGCGTCCGGCCGGTTTCGACAACATCGAAGCGCTGCCGCAGCGCTTCGATGTGATGGACGCCGACGTGGCGCACGTCAAGGCCTTCATCCTCAACCATACCGGACTGTGAGCCAGACCGTGCCGCAGACACCGACGCCGCCCTCGTCACCGACCGCGACACCTACCGCGACACCTACCGCGGCAGCAAGCGCGGCAGCAACTGGCAAGCCGCCGATGCTGAGCGTGGCCGAAGCGCGCGCGTTCTTGCTGGCTGCCGCGGATGGCCACGCATCGGTGCGCGCCAGCCATGAAATCCTGCCGACCATCGAAGCCAACGGCCGCGTGCTGGCGCTTGCCCAAACATCGCAATTGAACGTGCCGCCGATGGATAACACCCAGATGGATGGCTATGCGGTGCGCGCGGCAGATTGCGCATCGGGCACCGCGAGGCTGCGGGTTGGTCAGCGCATTCCCGCCGGTCACATCGGCACCGAACTATTGCCCGGCACCGCTGCCCGCATTTTTACCGGTGCGATGATTCCACCCGGCGCGGATGCCGTCGTGATGCAGGAAGTCTGCGAAGCGCAGCGTGCCGCAAATGGCGGCAGCGATAGCGACGGCGCTGGCGAAGGTGCTGGCGAAGGTGCTGCAGACTATGTGGTGGTACGGCATGCGCCGGATGCCGGCGAATGGATCCGCCGCGCCGGTGAAGACATCCGTGCCGGCGACACGATCCTGGCTGCCGGCACCCGCTTGCGCGGACAGGAACTCGGGCTGGCCGCTTCGGTCGGCCTGGCCGAGCTGCCGGTGGTGCGCAAGTTGCGCGTGGCCGTCTTTTTTACCGGTGACGAGCTGGCGATGCCGGGCGAAGACCTGAAACCCGGCGCGATCTACAACTCCAACCGTTTCATGTTGCACGGTTTGCTGGAAAACCTGGGTTGCGAGCTGACCGATTTCGGCATCGTGCCCGACACCCTGGCGGCGACCCGCGACACGCTGCGCCGTGCCGCGCGCGAGCACGACCTGATCATCACATCGGGCGGCGTCTCGGTGGGGGAAGAAGACCATATCAAGCCGGCGGTCGAAGCCGAAGGGCGTCTGAACATGTGGCAGATCGCCGTCAAGCCGGGCAAGCCGCTGGCCTTCGGCGAGGTGCGGCGCATCCGCCGCCAGGGCGACGACCGCAACGGCGCCGACGGACACGCATTCTTCCTCGGCCTGCCGGGCAATCCGGTCTCCAGTTTCGTTACCTTCCTGTTGTTCGTGCGGCCATTCATGTTGCGGCTGCAGGGCGTGCAGGACGTGCTGCCGAAATCGTATGCGATGCGCGCCGATTTCACCTGGCCGAAAGCCGATCGGCGCAATGAATTCCTGCGAGCCCGGATCAACGACGCGGGCGGACTCGACCTGTTCGCCAACCAGAGTTCGGGCGTGCTGACCTCGACCGTCTGGGGCGATGGCTTGATCGACAATCCGGCCGGACGCAGCATTGCCGTGGGCGACCTGGTGCAATTCATACCGTTTTCGGCGCTGCTTGGCTGAACGCCGATTGCCGCCATGGGCGCACGTACGGCGGGGCGCGAGCAGATCTTGCGCCGTACCAGGACGACCGTGGACGCCGCATCCGAGATTCCCAAAGTAAAATAGCCGGATGAACATTCAACTACGCTTCTTTGCCAGCGTTCGCGAGGCGCTCGGGACATCGCAGGAACGTCTCGCCGTGCCTGACAGCGTCACCACTGTCGGCGCCGTGCGTGCGTTGCTGCAGCAGCGTGGCGGGGTGTGGGCCGAAGCACTGGCCGACCACAAGGTGTTGCGCATGGCCTGCAACCAGCACATGACCGGTGCCGATGCAGCGCTGTCCGAGGGCTGCGAAGTCGCGTTCTTCCCGCCGGTCACCGGTGGCTGATGCGACCGAACACAGGAAGAGGGCGACATGACGATCCGCATCCAAGAACAGGATTTCGACCTCGGCGCCGAGGTCGCGCGGTTGCGATCCGGCCAGTCCCAGGTCGGCGCCGTGGTCGCCTTCGTCGGCACGGTACGCGACATGAACGATGGTGCGCAGGTAGCCGAAATGACGCTCGAACATTATCCCGGCATGACGGAAAAATCGATCCAGGCAATCGTCGACCAGGCGCACGGGCGCTGGAAGCTGTTCGATACCCTGGTGATTCACCGCATCGGCCCGCTGCTACCGCAGGACCAGATCGTGCTGGTGGCGGTCACCTCCTCCCATCGCGGCGAAGCGTTTGCGGCCTGTGAATTCATCATGGATTATTTGTAAACCGAAGCGCCGTTCTGGAAAAAGGAACAGACCCTCGAGGGCGCGCGCTGGGTCGATGCGCGCGCAGTGGATGATGCGGCGCTGGCGAAATGGCAGATCGGAGCAATGTCGGTAACGGCAGTCAGGAAAGCAGACAAGGATGGGGACATGGATGTCATAAAGGTACAGGCGTGAGGGTGGCGGCGTGAAGGTGGCGAAGTGACTTGGCTGGCGGTTGCGGCCGGCGCCACCCTGGGAGCCTGGTTGCGCTGGGGCCTAGGCTTGCTGCTCAATACCGTGCATGCACAAATTGCGGTCGGCACGCTGGTGGCCAATCTCGGTGGAGGATTCCTGATCGGTATCGCGGTCGCTTTCTTCGCCAGTCATCCTGGTTTGTCGCCGGGGTGGCGATTATTTGCGGTAACCGGGTTTCTCGGTGGTCTGACCACCTTTTCAAGCTTTTCCGCCGAATCGATGGTGTTGCTCCAGCGCGGAGACTTTGCCTGGGCGCTCGGCCATTCGTTGATCCATTTGGTAGGTGCGCTGGCATGCTGCTTTGCAGGTTTTGCGCTGTATCGGACGCTTGCAGCATGACGTAATGACTACCGGTGTTGCAGCGCTCCGCAAGTTCCTGACCTAATTCAGTTGGTGTAATGCGGTAGTCGGGCAAACATTTGCGATGTACGCATACACGGACGAATGCTTGCCATTCCTTATCTGGCTGGCATCGCGTGGGATCTCTTAAACACGGCTCGCAATGAACCGATTCGTCAGTTCCTTAGCCAAGGCAAAAAACCGTTCCTCCTCACGGTTTTTCTGTTGCTCCAGAGCCGCGATCCACTGCTGTTCAGACATCCCCTCCGGTGCAATCGACAGTGCATTCCGTTCTGCAGAAATAACCCGCCGCAGCCGGACGTATTCTCTGGGATTGCTACGTTCCAGCGATTTGCACCAAGGCTCCCATCGCGCCAGAAAATCGATTTGTTCATTGCGCTTGAAGCGATTTTTGACAATTGCTTCTGCCTGGTTGATTTCCCGATTGCTGATGTTGGCGTACCCTCCGTATTCCATGCTGCGAACCACGCCGGGCAAGTTCAGTCGATCGACCAGCCTGGTGGTGTAGATGAGGCGAATTTCGATCTCGTCGGCAGACACGTTTCGCCTACGCAAGTTAGCAACTTTACCCAACGCAATTTCATCCAGAATCTGCAACTTGAATTTCCCAAAACCGGCATCCAACAATTGCTCTTCAGTTAGCTGCCCGGTTTCCGCTTTTTCGTTGACGAACGCCGCCTCCATGTCGTTCAAGGCCAGGGCGATTCGGTCAGTACATGAATCAAGTGCGTCGGCGGCAATTGCAAAGCACAGCTGACGCAGACGAGGCGATTCGCGCATGGCGTCGACCAGTGCATTTACGCGTTGCACTAATCCTGGTCGTCCCATCACATTGTTGTATTCATTTGTCCCCGTGACCCTGGCCTGAAACAGATTAAAACTCGACGCATTGCGTTCGGTTTCAGCAAAACTCCAGTTTTGTACCTGAGTCCGGCTCGATGCAGCGGGTCGACGCAAGACCGGTGGGCTGACGCTGCGAGCAGGGCGGCTTGACTCGGCGGGAAGCGCGGCCATGAGGCTTTCGAGTAGCGTGAGGCTTTGTAGCTGAGTGCGGCTCTGCGCAGGCGCCAAGGCAAGATGCTGTTGCAGTTCGTTCGCAACACGCGATTCGCACGTCATCGCGATTTCTGCCGTGGATAGTCTTGGGCGTCGTGCGTAGTCTCTCGACCTGCCAAATTGACTAATTCTTAAGATTGGCGCGAATGTCCGAGCATGTAACCAGCCAGAGAATTCGCCTTCGCCGTCGAGCGCCGCAAGAACACCCATCATTGGAGCGACAGCACCCAAGCCAAGGCCTGCTGCCGAATATGTGATGACGTCTGATTTCTTGCCATCCTCAGAACAAACAAGCGATCCAACACCACCCAATGCGCCGCCTACGGCACCGAGTGCAGCTGTTACCGGTGTACACGCAAGTGCGACTGCAGTGCTCGCCACGATCGCAGCGGTCACCGTGCCACCGGCCACGGCCAGGCTTGTAACGCCACCAGCATGCGCCAGTCCATTTTTTGTGCTCCGAGACAGTGAAAAATCGGGTGGCGCCGAGCTCAATCCCGCTTCGATATACTGAACCAGCCTGGCATGCAATCCTGTCAACTCTGCTACATAACCGCTGCGGTCACCCTGCGCTCCCCGAGAAGACGAGGCACCAGCGTTCCGCACGCCTTCGAGCTGAAGTTTTTCGATATCAGCCACGAGTTTCTTGACCGCGATGCGTCGCTGTTTGGGTGACGCCGGCAGGCCCAATGCGTCGAGTCCCGGATGCGTTGGCCTGACGCGGCCATAACCCGAATCGGCATGAGAGCCGGCATCTGCGGATGACGGGTTGAATTCGGAGGCGTGGTGCCGTTGGTCAGTGGCCAAAACCTGGGTGTGGTTCGATCTGGTGGTAGAAACAGGCATTGATGCATCCTAGGTAGGTTACTTTACATGGGGAGGTCAGGTCATCATGCTGTCGAGCATCCGCCCGCCCTTGGCTGATGCATGGTTACGGATGCATCGTTGAGGTGCCTGCACGAGATCAGGACTGGCTCGCGTAACCCCAGCGCATGCTCCTGGACCGTCATTTGACTAGTTGTCAAAGATGCACTTTAGCGGATCGAGAATTTGCGTTTTTGATAAACCGTAATGCGGTTTTTCAAGCTTGTTGGACTTCAAGCCTGTTGAACGCCTCATTCAATGCGCCCGTGACGTCGCTGGCGATTGCTACCAGTAGTATGCTCGCGCATGGACTGAGTTCGATGATTTGACTTCGACGCAATGCGGTGCAGCCGTGCACGCCGAAATCCCGATGGCTCTCAGTTCAAGGTACGGGATGACGTCGCCAACAGACCTGCTCCACTGTCGCTCATCGGGTCCGATGCGCCCGCCCATGCGCTTTCCAGATACAGCGGCGTCTCCCACGCCGCGCTCTCGACCGCCGCTTGCAGCAACGTGCAAAACCCGTGCAACTCGGTTTCCGTAAATGCAATTTCCACGCCGGCGCCTTCTGCCGGCAAAAAATTGATGCGCATCGGTGCATTGGCAGCGATATGAAACTTTGCTTCGGCAACCAGAAATGGGACTGCCAAGCCAGCATGCGGCGTCAGGTATTCGGCAAAGCCCTCGCCGAAGCCGCCAGCCGAACTCAACTGGTCGAGTGCCGATTGATGCGCCATATCGATCAGTTCGGCACTGGCGTGTGCCGCATCGGGATGGGCAAGGGTTACTTGCACGCCGAGCGCCTGTTGCAACGCGGCCCACATGCTGCCAACGAAGCGGCGCGTCAGCCACGCCTGCAATTCATGCGCCTGGCCCTCGTCGGTGGCTGCGACCCGCAACAGCAACCGGTCCTCGGATTCCTGATAAACGATCTGTAACTGGTTCAGTTCCATGAGTACGCCGAGGGAGTGGGCAACCGGCACACTCGCACGATTGCAACGTCCTTGCTTGAAAAAGGGTTATTCGGCCCAAACTCTACGTTCAAAGGGGATTCCCTTATCAAAATTAATGGAGAAGTGCGATGCGTCTCGATAAACTCACCACAAAACTGCAGGAAGCACTGGCAGATGCGCAAAGCCTGGCCGTCGGCAACGACAACCAGTATATCGACCCGCTCCATCTGTTACAGGCCTTGCTCAATCAAGAAGATAGCAGTACCGGATCGCTGTTACAACGGGCCGGCGCAAACATCGGTGGCTTGAGCGCAGGACTGAAAACCGGACTCGACAACCTGGCCAAGGTAACCGGAACCGGTGGCGAAGTGCAGGTCGGACGCGAATTGAGCGCCTTGTTGAATTTGGCGGACAAGGAATCGCAAAAGCGCGGCGATCAATTTCTGTCGAGTGAAATGGTGCTGCTGGCGCTGACCGACGACAAATCCCAGGCCGGCCGGCTGGCGCGTGAAAACGGCCTGACACGCAAGGCGCTGGAGGCCGCGATCACCGCGGTGCGCGGTGGCGGCACGGTCGACTCATCGGAAGCCGAGGGCCAGCGCGAAGCCTTGAAAAAATACACGGTCGACCTGACCGAGCGGGCCCGCATGGGCAAGCTCGACCCGGTAATCGGCCGGGACGATGAAATCCGCCGCGCGATCCAGGTTTTGCAGCGCCGCACCAAGAACAATCCGGTGCTGATCGGTGAACCGGGCGTCGGCAAGACCGCCATCGTCGAAGGCCTGGCGCAGCGTATCGTCAACGGCGAGGTGCCCGACAGCCTGAAATCCAAGCGCGTGCTGTCGCTCGACATGGCGGCGTTGCTCGCGGGCGCAAAATATCGTGGCGAATTCGAGGAGCGGCTGAAATCGGTCTTGAAGGAACTGTCGCAGGATGCAGGCCAGAGCATCGTCTTCATCGACGAAATGCACACCATGGTCGGCGCCGGCAAGGCAGAGGGTGCCATGGATGCCGGCAACATGCTGAAACCGGCTCTTGCGCGCGGCGAGCTGCATTGCGTGGGCGCCACCACACTCGACGAATACCGCAAGTACATCGAAAAGGATGCCGCGCTGGAGCGCCGCTTCCAGAAAATCATCGTCGACGAACCGAGCGTGGAAGCCACCATCGCCATCCTGCGCGGCCTGCAGGAAAAATACGAAGTCCATCACGGTGTCGACATCACCGACCCGGCAATCGTCGCGGCGGCCGAACTCTCGCATCGCTACATCACCGACCGATTTTTACCGGACAAGGCGATCGACCTGATCGATGAAGCGGCCTCGAAGATCAAGATCGAGATCGATTCCAAGCCGGAAGTCATGGACAAGCTCGAACGCCGCCTGATCCAGTTGAAGATCGAGCGCGAAGCGATCAAGCGCGAAAAAGACGAAGCATCGCAAAAGCGCCTCGGCCTGATCGAAGAAGAAATCGGACGTCTGTCGCGTGAATACGCCGACCTGGAAGAAATCTGGAAGAGTGAGAAAGCCGCGGTGCAGGGTAGCCAGCACATCAAGGAAGAAATCGAGCAGGTACGCTTGCAAATGGAAGAAGCCACACGCCAGAGCAACTGGCAGCGGGTCTCCGAACTGCAGTACGGCCGGTTGCCTGAACTCGAAGCACAGTTAAAGCAGGCCGATCTGAGCAACAGCAGCGATGAAGCAAAATCGGGCAAGCGGCGCCTGGTGCGCACCCAGGTCGGTGCCGAGGAAATTGCCGAAGTGGTGTCACGCGCGACCGGCATTCCGGTATCGAAGATGATGCAGGGCGAGCGCGACAAACTGGTCCACATGGAGGATGAATTGCACAAGCGCGTCATCGGCCAACATGAAGCGATCGTCGCCGTGTCGGATGCGATCCGGCGCTCGCGTGCCGGTCTGGGGGACCCGAGCCGGCCGTATGGCTCGTTCATGTTCCTCGGACCGACTGGCGTGGGCAAGACCGAACTGTGCAAGGCGCTGGCGTCGTTCCTGTTCGATACCGAAGAAATGATGATCCGCATCGACATGAGCGAATTCATGGAGAAGCATTCGGTAGCGCGCTTGATCGGTGCGCCGCCGGGTTATGTCGGTTACGAGGAGGGCGGTTATCTGACCGAAGCGGTGCGCCGCAAGCCGTACAGCGTGATCCTGCTCGACGAGATCGAAAAGGCCCATCCCGATGTCTTCAACGTACTGTTGCAGGTACTCGACGATGGCCGCATGACCGATGGCCAGGGCCGCACGGTCGACTTCAAGAACACCGTGATCGTGATGACTTCGAACCTCGGTTCGCAACGGATTCAGGCAATGGAAGACAGCGATCCGTCGGTCGTGAAGATGGCGGTCATGGGCGAAGTGCGGGCACATTTCCGGCCGGAGTTCATCAACCGAATCGACGAGATCGTGGTCTTCCATGCGCTCGATGAAAAAAATATCGGCGCAATTGCCAAGATCCAGTTGACGGTGCTCGAGCAGCGCCTGGCGAAGATGGAGATGGGACTGGTCGTGACCGAGGCTGCCTTGCAAAAGATCGCCGAAGCCGGCTTCGATCCGGTGTATGGTGCGCGACCGCTCAAGCGCGCAATTCAGCAACAGATCGAAAATCCCTTGTCGAAGCTGCTCTTGCAAGGCAAGTTTGGTCCGAAAGAAAAGATTGTGATCGACGTCGACCATGGCGAGCTGACGTTTCGCAACGAAGCGCTCGCCTGAGTCGACGCTGCGCACCGGCAAACCGCCGGGGCGCAGTCATGAGACCATTCGATCGACTGCATGGATCCTTGCGCGCCGAACCGCTCCGGTAGCAGGATCAGCTTTTTCCCAGGAGTAGGACGATGCATTTTTCCACTTGCGACCTGTGCGATGCGCACGCCGATGCGCTTGCGACCGGCATGCTGGCGGTGCTGCCACCGGTTTTCAGTGCTTACGGCGCCCGCGCCAGTTTTGCCGGGCCCGCCTGTACGCTGAAGGTATTCGAAGACAATGCGCTGGTCCGAACGACCCTGGAGACGCCCGGCGCTGGCCAGGTTCTGGTCATCGACGGCGGTGGCAGCGTACGCAGCGCTCTGGTCGGCGGCAATCTCGGTTTGCTGGCGGTGCAGAACGGCTGGGCGGGCATTGTCGTCTTCGGCGCGGTGCGCGACGTTGGTGAACTCAATGCCTGCGACACCGGTATCCGGGCGCTGGCCTTGCATCCGCAGCGTAGCGCCCGGGCCGGGGTGGGGAGCGTCAACGTGCGGGTGATGATTGCCGGCGTGGCGGTGGCGCCGGGCAGCTGGATCTATGCCGATGCCGACGGCGTGCTGGTGAGTACGCAGCCGCTCCACTGACCGCCGATCAAGGCAGCGGAAACACCAGGCAGGTCGTCGTCGCATGGGCATACACCTTGCCATCCGCATCGATCAGGCGGGCTTCGGCGATGCCGACACTGCGTCCGACCTGGATGACCTTGCCTTCGGCACGTACCGGCCCGGTCTTGTCGGTCAGGGCGCGGATCAGGTTGACTTTCAATTCAAGCGTCGTGTAGCCGGTGCCTTTCGGTAGCACCGATTGCACCGCACAGCCGAGGGCAGAGTCCAGCAGCGTACAGAAATAGCCGCCGTGAACGCTGCCGAGCGGATTGTAATGCTGCGGGCCAGGCGTGCCCTGGAACACGATGCGACCTGGCTCTCCCTCGATCGGTACGAATCCCATCAAGTGGCCGATCGGCACCGACGGCAATTCGCCGCGCCAGATTCGTTGCAGGAATTCCATCCCGCTGCTTTCCTTCATTTGCGCAAGCGTCGACACACCGGGTTGCGCCAGTAACGCGCGGACTTCTTTTTCCTGCGCCAGCCAGGCCTTCAGTGTTTCTTCACGTGTGCTCATTAAATTGATTCCCGGAGGGTTTGGTCAGCGGGGATTATAGCGGCGCAGGGATTCTCCAAGAAATGTCCTGGACGGGTGGCTGAATTTCATCTGCCGGAATGCTTATTCCGCATTATGAAAATGCTTGGTGCGCGGCATCATATTTTTGTTTCATTTTCAGAAATCACATCTCATATCGCAAAATACAATGGTCAACTCACTGAATTAAAGAGGATTTATTTTAGTTATATGTCTTATATAAGACCTTGTTGCTACGCAAAATAACGAATATGATGATTCATCGGTACCGCACTTTCACTACCCGTCTCACTCATTCAACCGTTTCAATCAATCGATCACCACAGGAGAATCAACATGGCAACTCGCGAACAGCAAGTCCAGGCACTGGCCAAGGATTGGGCCGAAAACCCGCGTTGGAAAGGCATCAAGCGCAGCTATACGGCAGAAGATGTGGTGCGCCTGCGTGGTTCGGTACAGATCGAGCACACCCTGGCGAAACGCGGTGCGGAAAAGATGTGGGACCTGCTGGCAACCGAGCCATTCGTCAATACCCTCGGCGCCCTGACCGGCAACCAGGCCATGCAACAGGTCAAGGCTGGCCTGAAAGCGATCTACCTGTCGGGCTGGCAAGTCGCAGGCGACGCCAACAACGCCGGTGAAATGTATCCTGACCAATCGCTGTATCCGGTCAATTCGGTGCCGACCGTGGTCCGCAAAATCAACAACACCTTTACCCGTGCCGACCAGATCCAATGGTCCGAAGGCAAGAACGACATCGACTTTTTCGCGCCGATCATCGCTGATGCCGAAGCCGGTTTCGGTGGCGTTCTGAACGCTTATGAACTGATGAAATCCATGATCGATGCGGGCGCTGCTGGCGTGCACTTCGAAGACCAATTGGCATCGGTCAAGAAATGCGGCCACATGGGCGGCAAGGTTCTGGTGCCAACCCGCGAAGCCGTCGAAAAGCTGACCGCAGCCCGCCTGGCTGCCGACGTGATGGGCGTGCCGACCCTCGTGATCGCCCGTACCGATGCCGAAGCGGCCGACCTGCTGACCTCGGACGTCGATCCGATCGACCAGCCGTTCTGCACCGGCGAGCGCACCGTCGAAGGTTTCTATCGCGTGCGTCCGGGTTTCGACCAATCGGTCGCCCGTGCCCTGGCGTACGCCGAAGTGGCCGATCTGGTCTGGTGCGAGACCGGCAAGCCCGACCTGGATTTTGCCAAGCGTTTCGCCGAAGCCGTGCATGCCAAGTTCCCGGGCAAGATGCTGGCCTATAACTGCTCGCCTTCGTTCAACTGGAAAAAGAACCTGGACGATGCCACCATCGCCAAGTTCCAGCGCGAACTCGGCGCCATGGGTTACAAGTTCCAGTTCATCACCTTGGCCGGTTTCCATTCGCTGAACTACTCGATGTTCAACCTGGCGCACGGTTATGCACGCAACAACATGACCGCCTTCGTCGAAATGCAGGAAGCCGAATTCGCCGCTGCAGAAAAAGGCTTCACCGCCGTCAAGCATCAGCGTGAAGTCGGTACCGGTTATTTCGATGCCGTCACCCAGGCCATCCAGCAGGGCAAGTCGTCGACCACGGCGCTGCACGGCTCGACCGAGGACGAACAGTTCTTCGACAAGAAAGTCGCCTGAAGCGCCCATCGGCGGCGCACGGCCTGATCGCTTCACCGGATCGTCGAAGTCAAGACGATCCGGCAGGAGAGACAGACGCACCTTCGGGTGCGTTTTTTTTGGCGCCGCGTGTCGGGCCGAAAATGGAGGATTGCACGGGCGTTTGCTAAAATGCGGTTGCAGCCTTGACCGAATCCGCGCCACGGCCGGTGGTCCACCCCGCAATTGCCGCAATTTCAGCAATCGCCACTTTTCCCCCGTCGTCCACTTCTTACCACGATCGATTTTCCCTATGCTGAGTTACCGCCACGCCTTTCACGCCGGGAATCATGCCGATGTCCTGAAGCACGTGGTCACGATGCAGCTGTTGTCCTATCTCGGTCAAAAAGACACGCCGTGCATGTACATCGATACCCACGCCGGCGCCGGCCTGTACGCGCTCGACGCTGCGTATGCCACCAAGAACGCCGAATTCGAAACCGGCATTGCGCGCCTATGGGAGCGCAAGGATTTGCCGGCGCCCCTGGCCGAATACGTCAATCTGATCAAGAGCCTGAACCCGAGCGGCAAGCTGCGTTATTACCCGGGCTCGCCGTATTGCGCCGACCAGGTGCTGCGGGAGCAGGACCGGTTGCGGCTGTTCGAGCTGCATCCGGCCGACAGCAAGATCCTGGCGGAGAATTTTCGCAAGGTCGAAGCCCATGCCGCCGCTCAGGGCCAGCGCCCGAGCACCCGCGGCACCCGGGTGATGATCCAGCGCGGCGATGGATTTCTCGGTCTGAAGGCGTTGCTGCCGCCGCCGTCGCGCCGTGGGCTGGTCCTGATCGATCCCCCCTATGAAGACAAGGGCGACTACAAGCGGGTCAAGGACACGCTGCAGGATGCCCTGGTGCGTTTTGCCACCGGTACCTACGCCGTCTGGTACCCGGTGTTGCAGCGCATGGAGTCGCGCCAGCTGCCGGACAAGTTGAAGCGGTTGACCGCCAATGGCTGGCTCAATGTCACCCTGACCATCAGCACGCCGTCCCCGGACGGGTTTGGCCTGCACAGCAGCGGCATGTTCGTCATCAATCCGCCGTACACCCTGGAGCCGATGCTGCGCGAACTGATGCCGTTTCTGGTGGGCGCACTGGGTCGCGACGCCGGCGCCACCTTCACCCTCGAAACCGGCGCGACCCTGGCGGCCTACACCGGCACGCGGCGGGTCTGACAACGATCCCGCTGCCAAGCGTGGCGTCGATACGACCGCATTACAGAAGTTGCACTTAGGAACGTACATTTTTGTAAATGAGGCACGCCGTTTGCCTTAATAATCGGATCGTCCTCACCTTCCGCATCCCCAATGAATTTGGATTCCACCGCTGCGGGCGCGCCGTCCGATTCGCGTGTTCGCGAGTTTTTCCTTGCGCGCCAGCCGATCCTTGATCGCCAGCAGAGCCTGGTCGCCTACGAGTTGTTGTTCCGCCGTGCCGCCGTCGGTCCGGCGGGCGTGGTCGATGATCTGGCGGCCACGGCGGCGGTGATCGAACACAGCGCATCGCTCGGTCTGGTCAACGTAATCGGTGACGCGCTCGGCTTCGTGAATGTCGACGAAGCGGTGCTGATGTCAGAAATCGTGCAATTTCTACCGGCCGACAAGGTCGTGCTTGAAATCCTGGAGACGGTTCGCGTCAGCGAACCATTGCTGGCGCGTGTGGCGGAACTCTGCGCTGCTGGTTATACATTTGCCCTCGACGATGTGGTGGCGGATGCGGAGCACCTGGCCGGATTTTTGCCCTTCGTAAAAATCATCAAGATCGATGTCACCGGCATGGAACCGGCGCAGTTGCAGAAGCTGAGCGTTGCCTTCCATGCTGCAGGAAAAGTGCTGCTGGCCGAAAAAGTCGAAACGCTGGATGAGTTCAATGCCTGCATGGCGCTTGGCTTTACTTATTTCCAGGGCTATTACTTCGCCCGCCCGAATATCCTGAGCGGCAAGAAACTCGCGCCGTCGCAATTGGCGGTGGTGCAGTTGAT
>JAYUWF010000179.1:0-1678 GCA_043753685.1 Herminiimonas sp. | reverse complement strand
GTACCCATCAGCGCGCCTGCCGTTGCAGGATGTTGGAAAACTCTTCGATGAAGCTCTCGAAGCGGATCGCCAGGCGATCGATGTCGTGCGAATAGCGGTTGTAGGCGACGACTGCCGGAATCGCGGCAAACAGGCCGATCGCAGTGGCGATCAGGGCTTCGGCAATGCCGGGCGCGACGGCCGCCAGCGTCGCCTGCTGCACGTTGGCCAAGCCGCGAAAGGCATTCATGATGCCCCAGACGGTGCCGAACAGTCCGACGTACGGCGAGACCGAGCCGACCGACGCCAGGAACGACAGGTGCGATTCGAGGCCATCCATCTCGCGCTGGTACGCCGCGCGCATGGCGCGCCGGGCGCCGTCGAGCAGGGCGCCGGCATCCATCGGGGTTTTTGCCGACGACGCCCGCGCCTTGGAAAATTCGCTCATGCCGGCTTCGAAGATCCGTTCCAGCGCACCGGTCTTGCCGGCGCTCTTGCGCCGGTTCGACATCGCATCCTGATACAGGGTTGCCAGGTTACCGCCCGACCAGAAGGCGCGTTCGAATTCCTCGGTCTGGCTCTGGGCGCTGCGGATGGCGAACATCTTGCGGAAGATATAGGTCCAGCTCATGATCGACACGCCGAGCAGCAATGCCATGACCAGCTGGACGATCACCGAGGCATTGGTGATCAGGGTCAGAAACGATAAATCCTGGGTGACGGTCATGGAAGAGAGTGCCTGGTGAACATAGCCGAATTGTATGCGTAAAAATATTGCCTTTTAAGCATTTGCCGGCAATGGTTGCATTTGGTTGCACTTTATCAGCGTCAACGCTTGATGAGTGGGACGTGGCGTACGGAACATTTGCAATGAATGTCAACTTGATGGGTGCAGCACTCGTGCGACTGGCTGGCAATGCGCCGGCGGCATCACCCAGGCTCCTCCGCATGCACGCGATCCGAGGCCTGCTCTATGACGCGCTGGCCCGGCCTTCGCGATAAGCCTTGATGAATTGCAGCACTTCGTCCGGCAAGGCGCGCGGCCGAAGCGTCTGCTGGTCCACGCATGCGACCTTGATGCTCGCCGTTGTCAGCAACTCCGGCGTCGTTGCCGTGCCCGACACCGGGTCGGCTGTCCGGCCACCGCTGCCGACGCGCCACGCCTGCTGCCTGAATTCCACCGAGGCACGACCCAGCGTTTCGACTGTGACCGTGAGTTTCAGTTCATTATCTAATTTCGCTGGCGCATGGTAGTCGACGGCTGTGCGCATGACCACGAACATGATGCCGAAGCGTTCGGCCAGCGCAGACTGTTCGAAGCCGCCGCTGCGCAACCACTCGGTGCGGGCGCGCTCGAAAAACTTCAGATAATTCGCATAGAAGACCACGCCGCCGGTATCGGTGTCTTCGTAATACACCCGTACCGGCCAGGTGAAGGCGCTGTCCATGGCAGCCTGATGCAGGTTGGGGTTGGGGTTCGGCTTCAGTTGCGCTTGACCGCGAGCGGGCCGAATCCCTGGCAGGTCGGCATCATTTCCAGATAGTTGATGTTGACATGCGGCGGCAGGGTCGTGATCCAGTACGCGGCCTCGGCGATGTCGGCAGCCGTCAGTGCCTGCGCGCCGGCATAGACCTTGGCGGCGGCTGCGTCGTCACCTTTGAGGCGCACGTTGGTGAATTCCGTGCCACTGCACATGCC
>JAYUWF010000178.1:0-16137 GCA_043753685.1 Herminiimonas sp. | reverse complement strand
TCGAAAAGGCCGAGGCAAAAGCCGACAAGTCGAAAGCCAAGGCCGATGCCAAGGCAGACAAAGTCAAGGCTGAAGCCAAGGAAGACAAGGCCGCTGCGAAAGCCGATGCAAAAGCATCGAAAGCCGATGCCAAGGCAGACGTCAAGGCAGCCGTCGCCAAGTAAGTCCCAGGCAAGAAATTCCCAGCACGCCGGATCACGATTCGGCGCAGCACAAAGGCAGGCCTCCCTGCCTTTTTTTACGCCTGTCGCATTCGAATACAGTCGCAAATGCGCGCGCATCGACCACCAGCGATGGTCGAGCGCTGATCCAACGCAGCATCCGGCACGGCTATCGGTGTAATTTCGAATGCACTGGATGCCCGAATCCCTGAGTACCTTCTCGAGGAATGCGCGATGACTTATTCACGAATAGCAGAAAATCGATTCTCCTGCCTCCACCCGCCCCACGACCGGATCGTCAATGCGACCCGGCGCCTGTATGCGCAAAAAGAAATGAATTTGCAACAGGAGGACTACGAACGCAACCTGACCTGGCTCGGCATGTTGCTTTGCCTGGTCGGTGGCATGCTGGAAATTTCGTTCGTGCGCTGGCTGTTGAATTGAATTACGGCGCCGACTTACAGCGCCGGCTTACAGCGCCAACTGCAGGCGCCAGTTTCAGCGGTGACCATCGCGACCGTCGCGCTGATCCTGCCGCCAGCCGTGGTTGGCTTCGTTACGCCAATTGTTGTCATGGCCGTATTCGTGCCCGTAGTCGCGCCGGTAATCCGGGCGCCGATCATGCCGGTAGCGCCATTCGGCGGCCCGTTCCTCGCGTTCGCGCCAGGCCCATCCCTCGTCCCGGTGGTGGTGATATGGACGCGGCACATAGACCGGCGCAGGCGCGACGTACGTCTGCGGCGGGCCGTACAACGGCTGCACCGGCTGAGGAACGCCGTAGCCGCCCGGATAACCGATCGATCCGCCAACACTGATCTGGGCGCTGGCCGGCGCGGCGAATGGCAGCAGCGATGCTGCGGCGAGAATGGAAATGACAGTGCTTCGAATGGCGTTCATGCGCTTGTTCTCCAGTAGGTGATCAAGTCATTACACTGCACTAGCCGTGAAGCTTCCACGTCCGCGCTGTAAGCATTGTTACGAGGTGTTTCGCGGCGCCGATGCGGTATGCACAGCCACGACTGGCTGCGTGCAGCGTCGCATGGTTTCCACCGCCAGAGCATCGGTGGAAAACATCCTGTCGCGTCCAAGCGCGGCAAGAAAACCGGCGCGTTCCAACACGTCCGATACCTGCTTCTTGACCGCCGAGAGCGACAGTTCCAGTCCATCCGCCAGCAAGGTCCTGTGCAGCGACTCGAGCATCTCGACGCCGCTCGCATCGATATCGTTGATGCCGCTGGCACAGATCAGGATGCGCCGGATCGCCGGGTCTGCGCTGCGGCGTTCGGTGATGAACCGTTCGAGCGCCGCCGCCGTCAGGAAATTGATCGCGGCATCGATCCGCACCGCCAGCACCTCTGCCGCGATCGGCGCCAGCTCGAATCGGTTGCGATCGCGCAGGGTACCGTCCTCGTGCGGTGCGACTTCGATGATGCGCGGGTGGGTGCGGCGATAGAGGTAGGACACCATCGTCAGGCCGACGCCGGCGAAGACACCGAAATGCAGGCGCGGCGAACACGCCAGCGTGACCCCCAGCGTCACCAACGCAACCATGCCGTCGTCACGCGAAATCCGGAACAAACGGCCGAAGGCTCTTACATCCAGAAGATTAAACACCGGCACCATGATCATCGCCGCCAGCACCGAGTAAGGGAGGAAGGCAATCAACGGCGTGAGGAAATACAGGCTGACCAGAACGCACGCTGCGGCAATGAGCGATGACCAGGGGCCGACGGCGCCGGCGTACAGATTCAGTGCCGAACGCGAGAACGAGCCGCTGACCGGAAAGGCGCCGCTGAACGCGCTGGTGATCTTTGCCAGGCCCTGACCGATCAATTCCTGGTTTTCGTCCCAGCGCTGGTTGGTCTTGCGCGCCAGCGTGCGGCAGCTCGACATGGCTTCGGTAAAACTGATCAGGGCCAGGATCAGCGCCGCCGGCCACAACTCCTGGTGACTGGAAAATGGTATCGCCGGCGGCAACGACAGCGCCGGCAATCCTGTGGGCAGCTTGCCGACGATGGCGCCGCCGTGACCGGCATAATCGATCAGCCAGCTACCCAGGATACCGAGCACGGTTGCAATCAGCATGCCCGGCGCATGCGGCGCCATCCGCTTGATCGCCAGCAGCAAGAGCAGCGCCGTCACGCCGAAAACGCTGGTCAGAATCCATCCCGATGGTATCGTCCACAACGCCGCCGCACCCTCCAACCAGGCGGCAGGATGGAACTGCACGCCGAACAGGCTTGGCAATTGCGACAACAGGATGATGATCGCGGCGGCATTGATAAAGCCGGTGACCACCGGTTGCGACACCAGGTCGGCGATCTTGCCCATCCTGAAGGCGCCCAGCAGGAACTGCATCACGCCGGCGTACAACGCCAGCCAGATCGCCATCGCCACCCAGGACGCACTGCCGGGCGCGGCCATCGGCGCCAGCGAGCCGAATACCAGGATGCTGGTCAATGCAACCGGGCCCACCGCCAGCAGCGCCGACGAGCCCCACAACATGCCGACCACGCTCGGCAACAGCGCAGCGTACAGGCCGGTTTCGGGCGGCATGCCTGCCAGTGTGGCGTAGGCCAGCGCCTGCGGAATCAGCACCAGGCCGACACTCAGGCCAGCCCAGGCGTCGCTCCTGAATTCGCTGGCGGTGGGACGCTTCCAGCGCAGGAACGGGAACAATCGCTTGATGTCGATGACGTCCTACCGGTCAGGAAATGCGTTGGTAATACAGGTTTTGCGGATGGTTGGCCTGCGCAAAAAAGAACCAGCGCTCGGCGATCAGGCCGGCGTACTGCAGCAGGAAAGCGCCGGCCAGTATCCACGCCGACGCCGCCAGCAAGCCGCCGCCCAACAGAATCACGGGAACCGGAAACACCAGGACCAGGAAAATCCATTTCACGGAGCGGAAAAACACCGCACTTTTGCCATGGAAGAAATGCCGGGTATTGAACGAGCCGCCCATCGATCCCTGCGCTTTCTGGACGATGCGCGGATGACGGATACCGGTCGCGGTCTGCAAGGTCGAGGTCGGCTTCAACCGTGCATTGCGCGACAGCGAAGCGAGCCGTGTAACCAGCGCCAGAGCCGTCAGCAAGATTGCTGCCGTTGCATAGGCGGTCGACATCTGCGGTGCAGTCATGAAGGCGAAGGCTGCCGCCAGCGTGGTGCCGGACGCGCAACCGAGCAGGATGAAATTGACGATCGTCAGCGAGGTCGACCACTCTTGCAAGAACCGTATGCAGACATAGATCATTCCAGTACAGATGAACAGCGTGATGCACACCACCACTGCTGCCAACGTGACGGCGGCCGCCGCCACATGCAAGGCCGGATCGGGCGCGCTGCGCCAGCCAAAATAATGCGACATGCCGTACAGGGCAACCAGTCCCATAAACGCCGGCAACGCAATGCATTCCCGTGACAGCCAGGAGGTACGCCACATGGTGGCGGCACGCCAGGCTCGTTCCGGGTGGCCAAGATGAAAGAACGATGCCACCAGCCCGCCGATCAGGAACAGCAGCGAGATCGCGCTGCCGAGCGCGAAGAATCCACGGTCGTCCGGCATCTGCACGGCGCCCATCATTGCAATCGATTCCCCGGCCACCATCGCCAGGAAAAAGCCTTGGCCGACGCCGATCAGGGTGGTCAGGAAGATGACGGAAAAAGCGGGATTCATGGGACGCGTTCCTTCAGAGCGATTCTGCGCAATGTCGACAACCGTCTCGCGCCGTCACCATGATGCGACGTCATCGAGCGACGGTTCATTCAAGCCCGGCTGCGGCAGCTTGCGATCGAGCTTCAGGGGATTGTCGACCCGTGCCAGCTGGTCTTCATGCAGCTTGATCTCGACCTTGCGGCGCGGCAGGTAATGATTGGCCGGCTTGGTGCCCCACTCGGGCATCAACTGATAGCCGCCCTGCTCGCGGATGGCGACCGACACGGTGGAGGCCGGATCATGGATGTCGCCGAACAAGCGGGCGCTGGTCGGACATGCCATCACGCACGCAGGCTGGCGATCGGCTTCGGGCAACGATTGATTGTCGATGCGGTCGGCGCACAGCGTGCACTTGCTCATTTCCTGGCGCTGTTCGTCGAGTTCGCGCGCGCCGTACGGACAAGCCCAGGCGCAGTAATTGCAACCGATGCACTTGTCGTAATCCACCAGCACGATGCCGTCGCTCTTGCGCTTGTAACTGGCGCCGGTGGGACAGACGGGCACGCACGGCGGATCCTCGCAGTGCAGGCAGGACTTTGGAAAATGCACCGTTTCTGTGGCCGGAAATTCACCGACCTCGAACGTCTGGACCCGGTTGAAGAAGGTGCCGCTCGGGTCGGGGCCGTACGGATTCTGGTCTGACAGGGTACCAGCCATGCCCGAGGTATTCCACGACTTGCAACTGGTCACGCAGGCATGACAGCCGACGCAAACATTCAGGTCGATGACCAGCGCCATCTGGGTCATGGAAGCTCTCCCGGTATTTCTTCGAAGGTCTGGCGCGGACTGGCTGGACGGCCAGCGCGGTACGCCAGCCAGATCTTGCGAAAGCGGCTGGTGCCGGGCACCGCAGGCATCGGTGCGAATTGCGGAAAGCTCTGCTTCGGTTCCATCGGATCGGCTTTGTAGATCCGGACCCGCACGTCGTACCAACCGGCCTGGCCGGTGACCGGATCGGAGTTCGACAACCGGCTGCCATCGGCTGCAGCTGGCAACTCTTCCGATATCAGGTGGTTCAACAAAAACCCTTTTTGCGATTCGTTCGCGCCCGGGTCCAGATGCCAGGCGCCGGCTGCCTTGCCGATCGCATTCCAGGTCCAGACCGTGCCGGGCTCGACGGCTTCGCTGTAGCGGCACATGCAGCGCACCTTGCCCCACATCGACTCGACCCAGAGCCAGCCGCCATCCTCGATGCCGTGCGACTGCGCCAGGATCGGGCTGACGAACAGGTAATTGTGGGTGTGGATCTGGCGCAGCCAGGCGTTTTGCGAATCCCAGGAGTGGTACATCGCCATCGGCCGCTGGGTCACCGCATTGAGCGGATATTTGGCGGTATCGCTGGCCTGCGATTCGAGCGGTTCGAAATAGAACGGCAGCGGATCGAAATAGGTTTCGATCCGCTTGCGCAGATGGTCGGGCGGCTGCTTGCCGGCGCGCTTGCCTTGTGCTGCCAGCCGAAACTTTTGCAGCACGTCAGAGTAGATATGGATCAGGATCGGATCGGCGAAGCGCCGTACGCGCATGCGCTGCGCCCATTCCATGTACCCCTTGTTCCAGTTGCGCATGTAGCTGTAGGACGGCGGCATCTTGTGGTGGAACACGCAGTTATTCTTTGCGTACATTTCCCATTGCCGCGGATTGGGTTCGCCCTGCATCGATTTTTCACCGCCGAGACCGCGCCAGCCGGCCAGGAAGCCGATGCCGGAGCCGGGCTCGGTTTCATAATTGACGATGAAGTCCGGGTAGTCGCGAAACTTGCGGGCGCCGTCAGGCCGCGTAAAGGCTGGAAATTTCAGCCGGCTTGCCAGCTCGATCAAGACTTCCTGGAACGGCTTGCAATCGCCCGTCGGTGCCACCACCGGAATCCGCACCGCATCCATCGGGCCGTCGAATTCCGAGATCGGCCGGTCCAGCATCGACATCACGTCGTGCCGCTCCAGGTAAGTCGTGTCCGGCAGCACCAGGTCGGCGAAGGCCACGGTCTCCGATTGAAAGGCGTCGCACACCACCAGGAATGGAATCTTGTATTCGCCATCTTCATCGCGGTCGTTCAACATGCGCCGCACGTCGCCGGTATTCATGCTGGAATTCCATGCCATGTTGGCCATGAAGATCATCAGCGTATCGATCCGGTACGGGTCGCCGCGCCAGGCGTTGGTGATCACGTTGTGCATCAACCCGTGCACCGACAGCGGATGCTCCCAGCTGAAGCCCTTGTCGATCCGCACCGGCTTGCCGGCGGCATCGACGAACAGGTCGTTCGGGTCGCCCGGCCAGCCGAGCGGCAAACCGGCCAGCGGCGTGTTCGGTTGTACCGCATCGGGACTGCTGGGCGACTTGGCACTCGGCGGTATGGCGCGCGGAAACGGCGCCTTGTGACGAAATCCGCCCGGGCGATCAATGGTACCCAACAGCGACATCAGGATCGCCAGCGCGCGGGTGGTTTGAAATCCATTGGAGTGCGCCGCCAGCCCGCGCATCGCATGGAAGGCGACCGGATTGCCGGTGACGGTCGGATGCTCGCGGCCCCAGCTGTCGGTCCACGGAATCTGCAATTCGATCTTCTGGTCGCGGGCGATGACGCCCATCTCGTTGGCCAGGCGCCGGATGCAATCGGCGGAAATGCCGGTCACGCCGGCGGCCCACTCGGGCGTGTAACGCTTGACGCGCTCCTTCAACAACTGGAACGACGGCGCGACGCGGGTACCGTCGGCCAGCGTAAAGCCGCCCAGCAAGAAAGGATCGGCGCCGTCGGTGTGGGTCGCTACCGGCGCATTGGTCAGCCGATCCCACCACAGCTTGTTTTGCGGGTACATCGGGTTGACGACCGGCGTGTCGTGATCTTCGACGAAAAGACCGAAATCGTCGCTCTGGTCTTCCTGGTTCACCAGCTGCCCGGCATTCGTGTAACGCACCAGGAACTCGCGGTCATACAGGCCAAGCGCGATGATTTCATGGATCAACGCCAGCAGGAGCGCGCCATCGGTGCCCGGCTTGATCGGTACCCATTCATCGGCGATCGCGGAATAGCCGGTGCGGATCGGATTGATGGAAATGAACTTGCCGCCGCTGCGCTTGAATTTCGCCAGGGCGATCTTCATCGGATTGGAATGATGGTCTTCGGCCGTGCCCAGCATGATGAAGAGCTTGGCGCGATCGAGGTCCGGGCCGCCGAATTCCCAGAACGATCCACCGATGGTGTAGATCATGCCGGCGGCCATGTTGACCGAACAGAAGCCACCGTGGGCCGCGTAATTCGGCGTGCCGAACTGGCGCGCGAACAGACCCGTCAATGCCTGCATCTGGTCACGGCCGGTAAAAAGCGCGAATTTTTTCGGGTCGGTGGCGCGGATCTTGCCGAGCCGCTCGGACAGGATGGCGAAGGCTTCGTCCCATTCGATTTCGGTGAACTGTGCCTCACCACGTTCGGCGCCGGGCTTGCGCAACAACGGCTTGGAGAGGCGCGCCGGCGAATTCTGTTTCATCACGCCGGAAGCGCCCTTGGCGCAAATCACGCCCTTGTTCAGCGGGTGGTCCGGATTGCCGTCGATGTAGCGTACTTCGCCATCGCGCAAGTGGACGCGAATGCCGCAGCGGCAGGCGCACATGTAGCAGGTGGTGCATTTGACTTCGGTGCCGGCGCCGGCCTCGCTGTCGGGCGGCGTGCTCATCACGTGGCGCCCTCGCCGGCCAGGCCGAGGATTTGCGCGTGGAGCGCATCCGGAATCGTGATGCCCTTCCCGGCCGCGCCAGCGGCAAGCGCACGGCGACGGTCGCCCGGCAGGCGTACGCCTTCATCGGCCAGCATCATCTCGATCAAGCGTTCGGTGCGGTCGAAATAGGCACTGGAGCCGGCCAGGGCGCCGGGATCGATTGCCAGGAACAACTGGCCCAGCCGTGGCTGATTGCCGGCGTCGACAAAGAAGGAATCGGCTTCGAAACCGAAGGCGGCGCCGGTCAGTGCGCAGGCCAGCAACTCAACGGTGAGTGCCAGCATGGCGCCCTTGACGCCGCCGACCGGCAGCATGCTGCCTTCCAGTGCTGCCTTGGCGTCGGTGGTCGGTTGTCCGGACTTGTCGAGTGCCCAGCCGAGCGGAATCGGCTTGCCTTCTTTGGCCGCGAGCATGATCTTGCCGCGCGCCGCCTCGGACAGCGCCAGGTCGATCACCAGCGGCGCCTGCTCGCGCCGCGGGAACACGGCAGCGATCGGATTGGTGCCGAATAGCGGCGTCTTGCCGCCCCAGGCCGGCATCGCAGCCGGGGAATTGCTGAAGGCCAGGCCCACCAGGCCGGCCTGACCGAGCGGTTCCAGATGCACTGCCGCCGCGCCGAAGTGATTGCTGTTGGTGACACCGACACAGGCGATACCGAATTCACGGGCCCGTGCGATCGCGGTCCCGATTGCCAGGGCGCAGGCTTCGTACGCCATGCCGCTGTGCGCATCGATCAGGCAGGCACCGCCTTTGGAGCGGACGATTTCCGGTACCGCGTGCGGGTCGCTGCGGCCATTGCCGAGGAAGGTGACGTACTGCGGCACGCGCGAGACACCGTGCGAACCGAGTCCCTGGGCGTCGGCGGCGACCAGCGCGCGTGCCGTGGCGGCTGCCGCTGTCGGGCTGGCGCCGGCACGTTCGAACGCGCGCACTGCGAGCTGGGTCAGGTCGGGAATCGAAAGCGTGGCCATGAGATCAAATCCTTGTCACGAAAAATACGATGCAATCGCTGCTGATGGCACGCTGCCGGCGTTGCGTGCTGAGCAACATGGCGTTCACACCGGTTGATGCTGGCGCAGGTAGTTCCCGACCAGCGTTGCAATCACGGCGCTGACACGGATGTTGGATTCCTCGGTGACGCCGGCGATGTGCGGTGTCAGGATCAGGTTCGGTACATCCGCCAGCGGCGTGCCGGCTGCCAGCGGTTCCTGGTTAAAGACATCCAGAGCCGCACCGCCCAGGCGACCGTCGCGCAACGCCTGCGCCAGAGCTGCTTCGTCGACAATGCCGCCACGCGAGGTATTGATCAGGATTGCCGACTGTTTCATCTTCGCCAAGGCGGCGGTATCGATCAGGTTGCGGGTATGCTCGACCAGCGGCACATGCAAGGACACGATGTCTGCTTTTGCCAGCAAGGCATCCATGCCATTGCAGGCGACGCCGGTAGCCGCCCACACCGGTGCATCGACGCCGAACATCGGATCGTAGGCAATCACGGTCACGCCGAGCGCCTGCGCCAGGCGCGCGGTCAATTGCCCGATACCGCCGAAGCCGATCAGACCGAGCGTCTTGCCCGACAATTCACGGCCGTTCGACAGTGCATTGCGCGGCCACTTGCCGGCGGCCGTCTCGGCACTGCGGGTGTAGGCCTGGCGCAGCAGCGCCATCGAAGTGCCGATCACGTATTCGGCCACCGCGCTGGCATTCGCACCCGTGGCCGGGATGACACCGATGCCGCGCGCGGCACAGGCATCGACATCGATATTGTCGAGCCCGACGCCCAGGCGGCCCACCACTTTCAGGCTCGGCGCCGCATCCAGCAATGCGACATCGACCTTGGTGCGGTTGCGCACGATGAGCGCATCGATATCGGCCAGCTGGCCGAGCATCTCGTCGCCCCGGTCGACCAGCGTCGGTTCGTAGCGGGTCTCGAAACCGGCCCGCAGCACATCGACCGCGGCCTCGTCCATGAACTCCGTGATGACAATTTTCATGCGGTTACTCCGGGCACGGCTGATTCAGTCATCAGTATCAATTCTGCATCCCCCACTTCTGCACCGTGCGTTGTTCAATGATGCGGAAAATGAAGTTTTCGACGAACAGGCCGATCAGGATCACCGTCAGCAAGCCGGCGAACACGCTCGGGATTTCCAGCTGGTTCTTGTTTTCGTAGATGAACCAGCCGAGACCGCCGCTGCCGGAACTGACGCCGAACACCAGTTCGGCGGCAATCAACGTGCGCCAGGCAAAGGCCCAGCCGATCTTCAGGCCGGTCAGGATGCTTGGAAACGCGGCCGGGATCAGGATCGCGAAGACGTAGCGCAAGCCACGCAAGCCATAATTTTGCCCGACCATGCGCAAGGTCGGGCTGACCGATTGAAAACCCGAATGGGTATTCAAGGCCACCGCCCACACCACCGAATGGATCAGCACGAATACCAGGCTGCCGGTGCCGAGGCCGAACCACAGCAAGGACAGAGGCAGTAACGCAATCGCCGGCAGCGGATTGAACATCGAAGTCAGCGTTTCGAGGAAATCGCGCCCGATGCGGGAGGTGATCGCAAACACCGTCAGCACCGCCGCCAGCGCCAGGCCGGCGGAATACCCCATCAACAGCACCTTGATCGAAAACAGGCACTTGCCGATCAAGCCGCCGCTGACGATGCCCGCCACCAGCGCCACGATGACCGACGAGAAAGTTGGAAACAACAAGGGATTGTCGAGCCAGCGGCCGTACACTTCCCAGATCACGGCCAGCAAGATCAGGATCGCGATCTTGCGCACGCTGCCGTTGTTGTAGAGTTTTTCCCAGGCGGTCAGCGGCTTCTGTACCACGCCGAATTCGGTGCTCGGCGCCTTGACGGCAAGGTATTCGGGCCGCTCGACGTTGACGCGCGCGACCGGCGCTCGCGTGGTTTGATGATCCGCGGGTTGCGTCATGAATTCAGACATGATTGACCTCTTCCGGCTCGACCGGCTCGGAAAACAGCATGCCGTTGATGCGGTCCGTCAATCGTTCGCCACTGGCGTCGAGCGTGTCTTCGCCGGTGCTGTTGAGTTCCGCCGTGACCTGGCCCGGATGCGGCGACATCAGCAGGATGCGGTTGCCGATCTTGACCGCTTCGGCGATCGAGTGCGTGACGAACAGGACGGTGAACCGGGTGTCGTCCCACAGCTGCAGCAATTCATCCTGCATTTTCTTGCGCGTCAGGGCATCGAGCGCTGCATACGGCTCGTCCATCAGCAGGATGTCGGGTTCCATCGCCATGCCGCGCGCGATCGCGACCCGCTGCTTCATGCCGCCGGACAGCATGTGCGGATAGTGATCGCGGAATTTCGTCAGATTGACTTTCTCGATGTACTGCATGGCCTTTTCTTCAGCGGCCTTGCCCCTCAACTTGCCGCTGGCGAGCAAGGGAAACATGACGTTTTCCTTGACGGTTTTCCAGGGCGGCAGCTGGTCAAATTCCTGGAACACCATCATCCGGTCATGGCCTGGCTTGACGATCACCTTGTCGCGCAAGCGCATCTCGCCTTCGGTCGGTGTCAGATAGCCGCCCACGGCTTTCAGCAAGGTCGACTTGCCGCAACCGGATGGTCCCAGCAGGACGAAGCGATCGGATTGATAAACCTTGAAATCGACGCGATAGGTCGCGGTGACCAGATGTTCCTTGGTCTTGTATTGCAGTGTCACCCCACGTACATCGAGCAGGGGTTGCGGCAATGCGTTCATCTGGCTCCTCTGTTTGACCAACCATCACGGTATGGTACGCACGATTACCCGCATGCGCCGGGCGCCGCTCTGCGGCAGCGCTCCGTGCTTGCTCGTGTTGAAACTCTCTCCGTCGACCTGTGCAACCCAGACACCTTGATCGTCGATCAGGACTGGACATTGCGTTGACGGCTGGCTTTGCAGCTTAAGTGGACCGAATCGAGATCGCTCGATCAGGCGCTTTCGTACAACCGGGTCAGGACGAACTCGCGATGTCCCAGCGCTTCCGCATCGGTCAGGCGGCCGTTGGCAGTCGACACCATCATTTCCAGCAATTTGTCGCCGGTCTGGTCGAGCGTCTGTTCGCGCTGCAGCAAGCCGGAGCAATCGACGTCGATGTGCTCGCTCATCAAGCGTACCGTGCGTGGATTGGCGCAGATCTTGATGACCGGCAGGATCGGATTGCCGATCACGTTGCCCTGGCCGGTAGGGAAGAAATGCACGACGAAACCGGAGGCCGCGCACAGCGTCACCATTTCGGCCGCTGCCGACGAGGAGTCCATGAACCACAAACCCGGATGGGTCGGCATTTCGGCCTTGTCGATCACGCCGTCGACGGTGCACTTCTTGCCGATCTTCTGGATGTTGCCCATCGCTTTTTCTTCGATGGTGGTCAGTCCGCCGGCGATGTTGCCCTTGGTCGGTTGGGAATCCGACAGGTCGGATGTCTTGTGGCGATTGATCATGTCCTGGTAACGATCGAACATGAACATGAATTGCTTGCGCACTTCATCGTTGGCGCAACGTTCCGCGACCACCGATTCGCCACCGGTGATTTCAGACGTCTCGCCGAAGACCAGGGTCGAGCCGAGCGCATGCAGCTTGTCGAAGGCATTGCCGACCGTCGGATTGGCGCCGCAACCGGAGGTGGTGTCGCTCTCGCCGCACTTGGTCGACACCCATAGATCCGCAATCGGGCAGACCTCACGCTGTTTTTCGGAAGCCCACTGGACGAATTCGCGTGCCTTCTTGGAAGCATTCATGATCGTCTCGTGATCGCCATGGCCTTCGATGCCAAAACCGATGACCGGCTTGCCGGTGGCGGCGATGCCATCGACCACTTTCTTGGTCCAGCCGTCTTCGATGCCGATGACCACCACCGCGGCGACGTTCGGGTTCGAACCGGTGCCGATCAGGGTACGGAAATGCAGATCCAGGTCGGCGCCGAACTGCAGGCGGCCGTACGGATGGGGAATTGCCATCACGCCCTTGATGTTGTTGGCCACCGCTTCACAAGCCGCGTTCGACAGATCGTCGAGCGGCAGGATGATGACGTGGTTGCGGACGCCGACGCGGCCGTTTTCGCGGCGATAGCCGAGGAATGTGCTGTCTTTGCTGATCATGTTCTGTACCTCTGGACGAATTGGATGGATGGATAAGGCGGTTCGGACTCCGGACTGGCGGGCACCTCGACCCTTCGAAGGGGCAGGCGCGTACCTTACCTGGTCTACCAGCGCTTGGTCTTGATGTTGTGAACGTGGGCGTGTTCCCCGACCTTGGCGGCAGCCACGACCTTGCCGATGTCGACGCCGTATTTGTAGACGGTGTCGCCCACTTCCATCGGCTTCATCGCGACCTTGTGCCCCATCGGAATGTCCTGCAGCGCCTTGACGGTAATCGTGCGATCGTCATCCATGATCCAGGCGGTCAGTTCGGTACCGGCCTTGATGCCCTCCACCACTGCGACCGCAACGGTGTCCTTTGCGTCGTGCAAAACAACGTGAATCATTTTTCGCTCCTTTTTATTTGGAAAACCTGCACTTGCCTCAATGCCGGATGCATCCAGCCTATGCGCTAATTACTACCAGGTCAACTATATGACCTATATGAATCACCGGATATTTCCGGGATTTGGAAAAATCGGTTCAGCCGCTGCTGCACGCTGCTTTACGCTGTTGCACGCTTCTGCACGCTTCTGCACGCCTTTTCAACCACTCAGCTGCCAGGCAGCCCGTGCGCGTTCGGAAAAAACATGTCCTTCCATGAAGCGGGCTTGACCTTGAGCGAACCGACCTTTGCCATGAAGTCGGTATAGGTGCCGATGCTCTTGGGCGTCATGGTGAACTCCACCTGCGGATCGTTCAGGATCTTTTCGACCGATTCGACGCTGTCCTTGCTCTTGGTCTCGCGCACATAGAAATCGGCTGCGGCGCGCTTGTCGCGATTGACGATCGTGATCGCTTCTTCGAACGCTGACACGAAAGCGGCAAAGGTCTTCGGATTGGTCTTTTGCACCGCCTCGGTGGTGTAGACGACGATCAGCGTCGCCGGCCCGCCCATGACGTCATAGGAATTCAGGATGTTGCGAATGCCGGGCTTTTCCAGCTGTTGTTGCGCGTAAGGTGGCGAGACGAAATGGGTATTGATTTCGCTAGTGCCGGACAGAAGTGCCGCCATGCCGTCGACGAAGGACATGGTGACCGTCAGTTTGTCGAATCTGTTGTAGTGTTCGATACCGAATGCTTTCGCCGCGGCCATCTGCAGGTAGATCGCCTGGTTCGATACCTTCACGGCCGGCAGTGCGATACGGTCGGCGTCGCTCAGGTCCTTGATCGACTTGACCGCCGGATTGCGGGTATTGAGGTAGGACGGCAGGCTGCTCATCGCACCGATCGCCTTGACGTTGAGATTGCCCTTGGTCTTTTCCCACAGTGTGGCGAACGGTGGCACGCCGGCCGATGCGAACTGCAGGCTGCCGGAGATCAATGCATCGTTCATGACGCCGCCGCCGGCGAAGGTGCGCCAGTTGACCTTGACTTCACCCAGGCCGGCACCGCGCGCGTACTTTTCCAGCAGCTTGTCGCGTTCCATTACCATGAACGGCAGGTAGCTCACGCCGTATTGCTTGGCGATGGTGACTTCGCCGATCTCGGCCTTGGCAGTCCCTGCAGCGCACAGCATCAGCGAAACCAGCGAGCAGTGAAGCAACGTTGCGAATTTCATTCTTGTACCTTCGTGAGAACCGCGATTTCGGCATGGTTGACCGCTGCTGCTGCCATGGACTGCTGCGCGTGTGCTCCCCCGGATCAGGCCGGACGCCGGACCACCGGCGCCGGCGTCGACTGCAGCATGACGTTGAGGCAAGCCGGTTTGCCGGAGGCTGCCGCGCGTGCCAGCGCCGGCGCCAGATCGGCCAGCGTCGGCACGAATTCGCCGTGGCCGCCCAGGGCCTGCGCCACCTGTTCATAACGTGTCGGCAGCAATTCGCATCCATTGGTGCGGGCCGCGCCGAAGTCGCGCACCTGGATCTGGTACTCCGCATTCCAGCGCGCGTCGTTGCCGATGACGACGATCACCGGCAAGCCGTGCCGCACTGCCGTGTCGAACTCGGCCATGTGAAAACCGAAGGTACCGTCGCCCATCACCGCCACCACCGGTTGCAGCGGATTGGCGGCCTTGGCAGCGAGCGCGTACGGCAGCGATGGCCCGATGGATCCCGCCACGCCATTGATCAGGCGCCGCTCGACCTGGACGGTCGCTTGCGGCCATTGACCGATCTCGCCGCCGTCGCATACCAGCGTGGTCTGCGGATGCCGGTCGATGAAGTCCTGCAAGGCGCGCCCGAGCGCCACCGGATGCACCGGTTCATCGTCGGCGAATTGCATCGCACCCCATTGCGGCGGCCGATGCGCGATCAGCGCCATGGCGTCATCGAGCCAGTTGTCGCCCGGGCGCGGGCCGCTGCTGCGGCGGTCGTGGCTGGGGCGCTCGGGCCGCACGGCCCGATCGAGCAGCGCCGCCATCGCGTCGGCGGGCGCTGCCCGGGTCGCCAGCAACATGCGCTTCTGGCGCGAGCCGGCGGCGCGGTCGAGCAGCGCCATGTCAGGATCGATGACGATCCAGTTGCACGCCGCATCGACATGCGGCACCTGGCCGAAACGCAAGGTGAAGTCGAGCGGCTTGCCCAGCAAGACGATCAGGTCGGCCTGCGCGACCACCTGGGCAAAGGCGCCTAGGCTCGGATCGTTGATGCCGCGCGGGCTTTCCATGCCGACCACCGGCGCACCGGTGCGGCGCGAGAGTTCCTGCATCGATGCCCTGCCCGCCACGCTGCAAAAGGTCGGGCCGCACACGATCAGGGGACGGGTCGCTGCCGCCACATGCACCAGCACCAGGTCGGCGATCGAGTCCGACAGCGGCGTGACCACGCGCGCTGCAGCCGCGTCCGTCGGCCACAAGTGGTCGGCCAGCGGCACCCGCTCTTCCAGCAGATCGACCGGCAGGCTCAGGTGGACCGGACCAGGGCGGCCGCTGCGGGCGATCTGCATGGCGCGCGCCAGCTCATGGCCGAATGATGCCGCGCTCTGCACGGTCCACGACGCCTTGGTGACTTCCCGGGAAAATTCTGCCTGGCGCATTTCCTGGAAGGCGCCCTTGCCCAATTCATTCAAGCCGGCATGACCGGACAACAGGATCATCGGCGCTTCCGACGCCAGCGAGGTTGCCAGCGCGGCGGTGGCATTGGTATGCCCCTGGCCGCCGGTGACCAGCGCGATCCCGACCGATCCGGTCAGGCGGCCAAAGGCATCGGCCATGTGCACGCAGGCCGCTTCGTGGCGCACGTGGATCAGTTCGATCGGCGTGCCGATCAGGGCGTCGTATACCGGCATGATGTGATTGCCCGACAGCGAAAAAATCTTACCGACGCCCAGGCGCAGCAGGGATTGCACCATAATGTCGGCGCCGCGGATTGTCTGATCGATGGTCTGGTCTGCCATTGCTGCCGGTCCTTCTTTCTTTTTCGATTGTTTGATGATTCGTTTGCTTACGGCCCGT
>JAYUWF010000177.1:0-1680 GCA_043753685.1 Herminiimonas sp. | reverse complement strand
TTATTTGTCCGATCTGGACGAATCTGCAATCCATGCCTTGCTGCAGCAGCAATACGACAGCGCCGACAACATGACCGACCGCCTCGCTGCGTTGGGTGCCCTGATCAACAGCCGGGCGCCGGGCCGGGCTGCGGCGTTGGCGCGCTTCTACACCGACTTCGAGGACGACGCGCTGGTAATCGATAAATGGTTCATGTTGCAGGCCATGGCGCGCAGCACCGATGTGGTCGCGGTGCGCAGCTTGATGCAGCATCCGGCGTTTTCGCTGAAGAATCCGAATCGCGCGCGCAGTCTGATTTTCAGTTTTTGCAACGGTAATCCAGCGCGATTCCATGCGCCCGACGGTTCTGGCTATGCGTTCTGGGCCGAACAGGTCATCGCCCTCGACGCCCTCAATCCCCAGGTGGCTTCGCGGCTCGCGCGCAGCCTCGACCGGTGGCGCAAATACGCACCCTCATTGCAGCAAAAAATGCGCGCTGCGCTGGCGCGGGTGGCGAAGAGTCCGCGCCTGTCGAACGACGTCCTGGAAGTCGTCACCAAATCGCTCGCGGCCTGAGTGCAATGGCCGACCAACTCATGCAAGAGCTTAAGGATAACCAATGAAAAGAATCAGCCTGACCCAACACCTGATCGAGCAGCAGCGCGAGCACAACACCATTCCTGCCGAATTGCGGCTGCTGATCGAGGTGGTCGCGCGTGCCTGCAAGACCATCAGCCACGCAGTCGGCAAGGGCGCCTTGGGCGACGTGCTCGGCACTGCCCATAGCGAAAACGTGCAGGGGGAGATCCAGAAGAAACTGGATGTGATTTCCAATGAGATCCTGCTCGAAGCCAACGAGTGGGGTGGACACCTTGCGGCAATGGCATCCGAAGAGATGGAAACCATTCATCCGATCCCGAACCGCTATCCAATGGGTGAGTACCTGTTGCTGTTCGATCCGCTCGATGGATCGTCGAACATCGACGTCAACGTGTCGATCGGTACGATTTTCTCCGTATTGAAGGCACCTGAAGGCATGCGCGGCGTGGAAGAGAAGGATTTTCTCCAGCCGGGCAGCAAGCAGGTCGTCGCCGGCTACGCAGTGTATGGACCGCAGACGGTGTTGGTCCTGACGACCGGCAACGGCGTGCACTGTTTTACGCTGGACCGTGAAATGGGTTCCTGGGTGCTGACACAACGCGACATGCAGATCCCGGCGCAGACCAAGGAATATGCGATCAATGCGTCGAACAGCCGGCACTGGCATGCGCCGGTCAAGCGTTACATCGACGAACTGCAGGCTGGCGTTGATGGGCCGCGTGGCAAGGACTTCAACATGCGCTGGGTGGCATCGATGGTGGCGGATGTGCATCGGATCCTGAACCGCGGTGGCATCTTCATGTATCCAGCGGATGCGCGTGAACCGGACAAGCCAGGCAAATTGCGGCTCATGTACGAAGCCAATCCGATGTCTTTCCTGGTGGAGCAGGCGGGCGGCGCGGCCACGGATGGCGCGCAACGCATCCTCGATATCGCCCCGCAGAAATTGCATCAGCGGGTGCCGGTTTTCCTGGGGTCGAAAGAGGAAGTCGAGCGGGTCACGCAATACCATCGCGAAGCCAATTGACGGCGGCGAAGCGGCGCCAGAAATCGCGCCGGCGATTCGCTCACAAAATTTTCACAAAGCGCTTGCCAGTCCG
>JAYUWF010000176.1:0-1701 GCA_043753685.1 Herminiimonas sp. | reverse complement strand
CGCTCATGATGGTCGTGACATTGCCCACCGATGCCACGATCTGCTGCATGGTCAGGCCGGCCTGGTCGACTAGGCGCCCGCCGTTGTCGACTTTTTCCACCGAGTCGGCGATCAGGGTCTTGATTTCCTTGGCGGCGGCGGCCGAGCGTTGCGCCAGATTGCGCACTTCGGTTGCCACCACCGCGAAACCGCGCCCCTGCTCGCCGGCGCGTGCCGCTTCCACCGAAGCATTCAAGGCCAGGATATTGGTCTGAAAGGCGATGCTGTCGATGACGCCGATGATGTCGACGATCTTGCGCGAACTTTCCTTGATCGAACCCATGGTGGTGACCACCCTGCCCACCACTTCGCCGCCCTTGATCGCATGATCCGACGCTGACGTGACCAGGACGCTGGCCTCGCGTGCATGCTCGGCATTGCGCTTCACGTTGGCGGCAAAATTTTCCATCGACGATGCGGTCTGCTCCAGCGCGCTGGCCTGCGATTCGGTACGGGCCGACAGGTCGTTGTTGCCAATCGCGATTTCGCTCGACGCGGTGTTGATGTGGTCGGTGCTCTTGCGCACGTTGCCCACCACCGTCGCCAGGCCCTGGCCGACACCGTTCAATGCTTGCATCAGCATGCCGATCTCGTCGCGCCGGCCGACGTGGACCTGGGTCGTCAGATCGCCCTTGGCCAGTTTCTGAGCGGCGTCCATCGCATGCCGCAGCGGTTGCGCGACCATTCGCTGCAACACCAGGTACAGCATGCCCGCCGCGGCCAGCACGGCAATCAGGGCGAAGCCGGCGTAACGCGCCTGCAGCTGCCCCATCTGTTGCGCCAGCTGCTGTACCGGCGCCGCATGCAGGGAAACCGCCAGCGACGACATGGCCGAACCGAGCGCCCAGATGAACAGGCCGAACACCGAGGCCACCACGCCGAAGGCCAGCAAGCCGACCTTGGCGCCGATGCCGAACGCGCGCCGATTGCTGATGTTGATGCCGACATACAGCACGGCGATCACGTTGCCCTGGGCATCCTTGATCGGATCGTACTGCGTCATGTACTGCTGTCCGAACAGTTGGGCGAAGCCGATATAGGGTTGTCCGGCCAGCAGCGATTTGTAGCCGGCATGGGAGCGGTCGAGCAGGGTACCGACGGCGCGTTCGCCGTTTTCTTTCTTGACCGAGGTCGAGATGCGGATGAAGTCGTCGCCGCGCTTGACGAAGATCGTGGCGCCCACGCCGGCGGCTGTCGAAAACTGGTCGGGTACCGTGAAATTGAGGTTCAGGACCGTACGACCGTTGGAGAGCACCGGCGTGGCTTCGTCGCCGACCATGATCTGCTGATGCGTATCGAGGGAAAACGAATCCGGAAATTGGCTGGCCAGGTTTTTTGCATGCTGGCGGATCTGGTAGCCGAGTGGCATCAGGGATTTCATGTGGGCTTTAGCCTTTTATTTTGGAAAATGTCGATGGCGCGCGATGCAAAAACTGCCATCGACCCGCTCGTCGCCCCGGCCCGCGCAAACGGGGAAAAAAGGCAACGTCCGACCGAAGTCCGCCACTTGATGTATAGCAACATAAATGGTGGTGGCAAGTCAATCGCCACATGGCGGCAGGGTTTCACCAGGCTCGAAAAACCGTGGAATCTGACGTAATCCTGCACATTCGAAGCGATACTTTAACCAAACGTAATGACGTCGCTTTTTCAGCCGGTAAG
>JAYUWF010000175.1:0-16460 GCA_043753685.1 Herminiimonas sp. | reverse complement strand
TCGCCAAATCCCTGCACGCCAACGTGCAACGCCGGCAGCAGGCGATACTTGACCTGCCACTGGTAATTCATCTGCAGCCGGCCGTCATGTCCGGTGCGGTAGTTACGGTCAAACAGTACATTCGCATTCAGCTGCGTGCGCCCGATATCGGTCTGCAGCACCGGCCCGAACGAGAGATTGTAGCCACGGCTCTGGTCGAAATACTCGACCTCGCCGGCGAAGCCCGGGTTGCGGTATTTCTTGACGCTGGTATGCAACGCCAGATCGAACGGAAACTGCCCCTGGGTCAGCAAAAAATCGTTTTGCCAGGTAACGTCGACCATTTTGGCGCCCTGTCCTTCCGGCTTCAGATACGTCAGGTACAGCTCGGTGTACCAGCGCTTTGTCACGCCGTAACCGAAACCGATTTCAGGCGAGCGGATGATCGGGTCGCCGGGAATCTTGACAGACCAGTACTTGAAGTCGACGGTTTTTTCGCCTTCGTTTTCGTAAGTGCTGACCAGGTAGTAACCGGGCTCGGCATGGGTGGAAAGACAGGTCGTCCACAGCAGGGCAACGAAAACACAGATTTTCTTGAAAGACATGATGCTCCGTTATGGGGGGTGCGTCGGACGTGACAGCGTGGGACCGGACGGGCGGTACGGCGGAATTCCTCAAAAATACTCATCAAATCAGCCCACCGCGACTCGAGGGTATTGAGCCGACCGGTTCAAGTCAATTCCAATCATTTCCAGATGGAAATTATTTGATGCAACGTTGAAAAACCGCGACATTCCACGTCCATGGGAATGCCGTTGGCGCCACGCAAAACTTTGGTGCGCGGGCGTGCTCGCTTCTGGTGCCTGCGCCATGATTGGTTGCGGTGCACCGATCGCTCTACGCTGGTGGCCAGCGGCTGCCCGGCAACCTGGTGCCGTACGACTGCGAAAGGCAACCGACGACACCGCTCATTCGGCACGTTCGCCCAAACCCGAACCATCCACCGAATCGCCCACCATTAAAAAACCCACCGGGATATTTAAATACCAATGGGGTTAAATAATTTGAAATTTGGCACGACACTTGCTATAAAATTCCTGAAATCAATATTCTTCAAGCAACATCAAGGAAGCAGACGATGGTTGGCAATGGTATGCAGGCACCGTCCTCACAAGGGATGCATTGTGCCGGGCCATGAAGAAGCGCAACGGATTTTTTAAAAAACCGCCGTTCCCTTAGCCTCGAACCAAGGAGTTTGTCCGCATGTCTGCTTCCCGTCTGACCCTGAAGAAATCGGTCCTGGCCGTTGCCGCGACCCTGGCGCCCTGCCTTTTGCTGCCGACCATTGCGTTCGGCCAAACCGCCCCGGCACCCGCAAAAATGGAAAAGGTGGAAATCACCGGTTCCTCGATCAAGCGCATCGACGCTGAAACCGCTCTCCCCGTCACCGTCCTGAAGCGCGAAGACATCGAACGCACCGGCGCCGTGTCGACCGAGGAATTGGTCAAGCAACTGACGGCGCTGAGCAGCGGCGGCAGCCTGACCAGCGCTGCCGGTGCATCCGGGTTCACAGGCGGCAATATCGCCACCGTATCGCTGCGCGGCCTGGGCGGTGGACGCACGCTGATCCTGATCAATGGCCGGCGCAGCTCGGTCTACGGTGGCGGCTCAGCCGGCGCCGCCGGTTCATCGGTCGACATCAATGCGATTCCCTTGTCGGCCATCGATCGGGTCGAAGTCTTGAAGGATGGCGCATCGGCCATCTACGGCAGCGACGCCATCGCCGGCGTGGTCAACTTCATCTTGCGCAAGGACTTTACCGGCGTCGAAGGCACGGTCAGTTATGGCCAGCCGGTGCGCAGTTCACATGGGGCCGACAAGCGGGCCTCGGTCTTTGCCGGTTTCGGCACGCTGGCCGAGCAAGGCTACAACGTCAACTTCAACGCGAGCGTGCAAGCCACCGGCCCGATCTTCGGTATCGAGCGGCCATATGCAAATCGCCTCAATGTTGCAGAGACCAACGACATCACATCGTCGATTTCGTTTCCGGCCAATGTGCTGCTATATAACCAGCCGGGCGGGCGCCTGGTCAATCCGACCTATCCAAATTGCGGACCGATCTCGACCGTTTCTCCCTACTTTGCGAACCAATGCCGCTTCGACAATAGTTCGTATGTCTCGATCCAGCCGCAATCGGATCGCGGTAGCCTGATGCTCAACGGCCGCCTCGCGCTCAACAGCACGACCGAAGCTTACTTCGAGAGCAATTACAACCAGGTCAAGACCACCACCACGACGCAACCGGTTCTGTTCTCGGGTACCGCACTTCCAGCCGGAAATCCCTACAACGCGATTTTCCGCAATCTGGTGGCCACCCAATATCCTAATGCCGTGCGTTTCAATTTCCCGGCCGGCACCTTCCTGTTGCCACCGACCAGCCCATACTATCCGACCGCCTTCGCCGCTGCCAATGGCATTGCCGGCCTGCCGCTGAGCCTGCAATATCGCGATGCCGTCAGTGGCCCGCGCAAGACCCGTGACATAGCCGAAGCAACGCGCATCGTCACCGGCGTAAAGGGTTCGGTCGCCGGCTGGGATTACGACACCGGCCTCCTGTACAGCGAAAGCCGGGTCAATGAAGTCGAACTGGCGGGTTATACACAGTATTCGAAGGGACTGCCGATCCTCAACAGCGGCTTGATCAATCCATTCGGCCCGACTGCCGATCAGAATGCCGTAGCGGCATTGCGCGCCGCCGGCTTTACCGGCACCGCCTTTACGTCGCGCACCTCGCTCCTGAGCCTGGATGGCCGCGCCCAGCGCGAACTGTATACACTGCCAGCCGGTACCGTCAACGTGTCGGTCGGCGGCGAACTGCGCAAGGAAACCTTCGCCTACAATCCATCGGTGGCGATCCAGACCGGTGACATTTCCGGCATCGGCGGCAATGCCTTCCCGGTATCGGCCTCGCGCAACGTCGGCTCCGCCTATGTCGAAGTCAACGTTCCGCTCCTTAAAACCCTCGAAACTGATTTCGCGGTCCGGTACGACCATTATGAAAAAGTCGGCCAGACCATCAATCCGAAAGCTTCGGTGCGCTGGCAACCGACCAAGACGATCCTGTTGCGCTCGGCTGTAGGCACCGGTTTCCGCGCGCCGTCGCTCACCGATCTGTACACCTCGCAAGCGACCAACGTCGCTTCGAACGGCACCCGCGATCCGATCCGTTGCCCGGATGTGAAGACCGGCTCACCGTCGGACTGCAATTTCCAGTTTCCGACTGTTACCGGCGGCAATCCGGACCTGAAACCGGAAAAATCGATTTCCTACACGATCGGCGTGGTGTTCGAACCGACCAGGGATATTTCCCTGTCGCTGGACGCATTTCGGGTCAACCTGAAGGATTCGATCGTCGCCGGCGGTTTGAACTACACCTATTTCCTGGCCACGGCAGCGCGTGCCAGTCAGTACGCCAGCTTCATCACCCGCGGCGCACCGGACGGTAACGCCAGCGGCGTAGGTCCGATTGTCAGCATCCGGCAGACAAATGCCAACCTGTTCAAGAGCCAACTGGCCGGTGTGGACGTCGATGCCAAGTATCTGTTGCGCTTGCCGGATGCGCAGAAGGCGACCTTCCGCTTGAGCGGCACATATATGGGCAAGTATGACGTGCAGGGTCCGGATGGTTCCTACAACACCATCCTGGACCAGGCCATCAGTGCCAGCGGCGGTGGTGTGGTGCTGCGCTGGAAGCATGTCGCCAGCGCAACCTATGAAACCGGTCCGTGGAATGCGTCGTTGGCCCAGAACTATCAAAAGTCGTACACCGACACGGCCGCCAACCGCGCACCGGCTGGCACGCCGATCCGCAACGTGGCGTCGTACCAGACCTTCGACGGACAAGTCGTGTATTCAGGCTTCAAGTCGACCAAGCTGACCTTCGGCATCAAGAACCTGTTCGACCGCAATCCGCCATACACCAACAATGCCTCGAATTTCCTCGGCGGCTATGACGTGTCGTACGCCGACGTACGTGGCCGCTTCGGTTATATCACGGCGACTTACAGCTTCAAGTAAGCACCGGCGTTTCTTGCAGGCTCGGCAGACGAATCGTCTGCCGGCCTCGCCGGTCCTGTCAATCCCGCCGGATAGCCGCCCAATCTTGCATTGCAGCCGTCGGACACACTAATAATTTCACGGTTCTACGTTAGGCTGAAATGTCCATGACTGGGTAATAGATGTCAGCAGTTGGCAACCCTTGCGCGCGGTAGTGCGCAAGCCGGGCGATCGGCGGCCGGTTCGGATTCGCCCGAGAGTATCAGTCGTCGGCGCACAACGTGATGGTTTCATCGAGGTCGACGATCAGCGGCTTCATGTATCCGATATCCTTGAACATGCCGCGCCATCCTCGATGGGCGGCAGACCGATTCAGAATAAAAGGCAAGCCTGGGGTCGATGATGATATTTGTCGAACCAGGCTGGATGAAGTCGGACGGGGGGCGAGGGACGCATCGGATGCGTCCCTCGGGGCGGCTATCAGGGGCCCTTGCGCAGTTCCTGGAAATTGAAAATTTCGCGCCAGCTCAATCGTCCGGCCGTGACATCCGCCGCCGAATTTAACGTCGAACCCTGGGCCACGCCTTTGGTACCGAAGGATCCCACTGCGTAACGCTTGCGCACCACCGATTTTCCTTGGGCATTCGTCACGCTCGAATTTCCGATCCGGTCGAAGGCAACTGGTGAACTCAGGGCGCCGACCTTGGACAGCACGCCGGTCGTACCGGTCGGCAGCCCCGTCAGGGCGCCGATGGCATAGGTACGGCCGGAGCTCAGTTGGTTGCAAGGATCGTCGGGCGGCATCAGGCTGTTGAAGTAAAGCGTGCCGGAGCTGAGCAGCGCCGGCGTGACGCTGCGCTCGCCGGTGGTCGCGGTATCGAGGAAATCGAAGTACCAGCCGCGTATTCCGGCGGTGTCGCTTTTGGCGCCACCGGCAGCGACGATCTTGATTGCATCCTGGGCATGGCTCAAGGTGCGTTTTTCCAGCAAGCTGCGGGTGGGCGGCGTTGCGGTGGCAGACAGCGAATCGTAGATACCGTAAAACGATTGCGCATCGTGCGTGACGATATCCTTGTCGTCGATGAAGCGTCCGGTACCGAACAAGACCACGAACCCGCCTTCGGGCCCGTACACCACCGTTGGCGCAGCCGTGATCGGTTGTGCTTTCGATGCGCCATCGACGGCGGCGAAGATCCGCTGCGGCTGTAGGGCGCTGCTCAGCGGCTTGGCGACCGGAACACCGGCGTCGTTCTGGCCGGTGAAATTGAAACGCCACATGTTGCCCTGCATGTCGCCGGCATACGCGTAGCGTACTGCGCCATCGCTGCCGACCACCAGTGCCGGTGCACTCATGCCGCTGGCCGCCGTGGTATCGACAGCGGAATTCGGAACCGTGTACTTGAAGTAATTCTGGCCAAGAATCCATTTTGCGCCATGCGCCTTGTTCAGCGAGAGCAGGAACAGTGACCCGCCGACGTTGGTCGACGGCGCTGCATCGGCTGCATAATTATTGATGCCGCTTTCCACCACCACGAAATATTCGTAGACCGGCGTGCTGGCCGGGCTGTTGATCCGGAATTTGGCAATCGTGGGCGCACTGAAGACGTTACCCATATCTGCATCGTCACTCTCTGAAAATTCCCAGATCGCGAGGTTGTTCGCGGAATCGGCGTCCGAATAACTCTCCGGACGCGTGACGTCGATTGCAAAGACGCCCTGGGCGCCACCACCCATGGCAGACGCGAGGACGGTTTTCCACTTCGTGCCGACCTTGGCTTCCGCGACACTCATGCCGCCGTCCACATATGCCTGATGACCGTAATTTTGATCGGTCAGTTTCGCCAGATTGTTGAAGACCATTTTCGGCACATACGCAAAATATTCGATTTGCATGTTTGGAGAGAATGCGTGGAGCATGCCATCGTTCGAACCGACGTAGACGGCAGCTTGCCGCTTCGCGCTGCCGTCCGCGTTGACCAGCGAATCGTAGAAAGCCTGGTAGCCACTGCCCACCACGCTCTTCGACGGCACATCGACGAACACCGGATTGCTGCGGATGATGTCGCCGAGCAGGTTCGTCACACCATTGGCGGCAAGGGGCCGGTTACGGAACAGGCCGGCCGGGTTCGTCGATGTATTTTCATCGGCTGTGATTCCGCGCAGCCAGTCCAGGCGCCGCTGGCCCAGTCCATCCTTGCGATTGAGTGCCGCCCGCTCGGGCCCACCAATCTTGTTCCAGCGAAAAGGCACGCTCGACGCGCTGCCCGGCCCGTTTGGCGCCAGGGTAAAAATTTTTCTGGGCGCGCTAGGTTTCCCTGGCATGGCGATCGACGGCTCGGCCAGGAATGTTGTCGGCGTATTCGCGTCCGGCGCCGGATCGATCTTGACGTCGCCACTGGCCGGATCGACCGATACCCTGGTCCGCCGCAGGTCGCCGCTCCAGCCCCTGGTATCGAACCGGCCTTGGTAAATGTAGGCATCCTTCCCTTCGGAAACGATCGGCCCCGTCGTCGCGACCTGCGCAGTGGAATCACCCTGACTCTTCAGCTTGTCGAAGATCGTCCGGAAGGATTTCACGAACGCGACACCGTCACTTGCAAGAAAATAATTGTCCGGGTTGCAATCGCCATCCATGTCCCACAAGAACCGGTAACACCCGGTTTTCGGATTTGGGGTGAGACTCTGGAGCACATACGGGGTCCATGACGACGCCGGCGCACCCGGCAGCAGCGAACTCGGCAGTGGCTCGTAGCCGCCATATTTTGCTGCCAGATAAAGTTGGCTGTCCCGCGGGCGCGCGAAGTCTCGCGTATTGCTGTCGTCGATCACGCCGTTGCCGCCCTCGTCCACGTCGATGACGAATGACTGCACGTGAATGCCCTTGAAGGCGGTCTGCAACCCCTTCGGCATCTGGTTCGCATAAAACGCCGTCCCAGAGATATTGTAGGTGCCCTTGAATGGCTGGTCCGGCGTCCCCGGCTGCCAACCTGTTAACTGGTTTTCCAGTCCTGCCAGCACTGGACGAGTCTTGGTATCAGGCGCATGCGCAGTGGTCTCTTCGTTGCCGATCAGTCGATTCCAGTAGCGCACGTCGAAACCGTTTTCAACCGGTCGAGGTACATCGACCACCGTCCCGAACGGAGGAGTGGGGAACCAGGTCGCACCCTGGGTGATCGTAAATGTGTTGCCCGGCACATAGGCATCGTAATTTGCCTTCGCATCGGCAATCATGATGATCGAATTTTTCTGGCAATCGGCAGTGACGGGATTGGTCCATGGCGTGATCACGGGAAAACCATCCATCATCTCCGGCGTCATTCCCGCAGTGGCCAGCGGCGTCGGCTGCATGCCGCCCAGATAGCGCACGCCCTCGTAAAACAGTTCGCCGATGGGATCCCAGATCTTGTAGATACCATTGCGCCCGAATTGATTCAGGTAATTCATCACACTGCCCTTGCCCGCAGCCACCGGGTTCATCAGGAACACACCGGTATCCTTGTCCCATTCCGCATCGGCATTGGGAAACTGCTCGAGATTGACATAGCGGTTGGGTCCGACATACTTCATGGGCGCGCGCAAGACGCCGCCATATCGTGCCACGTTGGCGTCCAGCAGATATCCCATGACGGCGAAACGCATCCGGTCGGCATTGCGCTGGATCTCGCCTTCGGGCTTGTAGTGCGTACCATAGCGGGTGCACAGATCCTGCCGGTTCGGGCCTTCGGTGTCCGAGCAGACTTCCACCCGCATCAGGTATTCACCGAGATTTTTGTCCGTGTTCGTGGCGCTGTCGCTGTCACACAATGCGCCATCAAAATCATTGCCCGTTTTCATAAGGCCCACGCGTGCCGGCCCAGTCGAAAACAGTATCCTGTTTTTGCACGAAACCATGTACAGGGTGCCAACCAAATAGGGAGTGACCTGGGACGCGTTAACACCGCCGGCGCTGCTGAATGTCTTCAGCGGAAAATAGAGGTCCGTCAGATAGAAGAAGTTCGGCAGGTAGCTCCGCTGCAAGACCGTCTTGCCGACCTGATCGATGATCCGGTCACCGCCGGTCAGGCCGACCCGCAGCATGTCGATTGCCGAAGAAGCCGCCCAGTTCATGAAATTGCCGCTGAATTGCTTTTTGCAGGTATGGTTGGCGCCAGCACTGCCCGCAGGCGCGAAGTACTTGTTGTCATCGTTCGACGTATCGTAGACCTTGACGCCGCCGGCATTGGTCTTGTAGACCGGCTTGGCCTGCGTGTAACACTGGTCAGGATCGAAATACCCGGCGTAGACGCGTGACGGCACGTATTCCTGCCGATAAGCCGCGCCAACGGTCGGAAACTCGACCGACAAACTAAGCAAGGTATTGGGATGCACCGGCGTACCGGCGATCGGCCCGTTTGGAATGGTCACCACCGGCGGCGCAGCGTGGGCGCCGGCTGCCGCAAGCAGCATCGACAGCAAGATACTGCCGCAGGCGAGGAAATTCTTGCAAATCAAATTGAGCGGGCTGGCCATTGCTACACCTTTCGATGGAAAGTTTGTAAAACCACCCGGGTGTCGGAATGCGCGCCGAAGCCGATGGCCGTGATTCGATAGAAAAATTTCACCTTCTGTGCGGAATTGCCTGCCTGGATATCCGGTATCAATTCGATCAGGTAGCGCGGCATCCTCGTCGGCAGACTGCCGGAACCGGTCGCAAACTTGTTTTGGGTGAAGTGTCCGAACTCGACACTTTCGGCATTGATGTCATCCACGGAAAAATCTGCGCTCAACCAGCTGGCCGGTTTGCCCGCCACCGGCGAACGGCACAAACCGAAATTGACACTATCCTTGGCGGTGTAACATGTCACGGCGCCGTCGAGCGCCGGGAAGCCAATGGCACTGTCGGGCGCGAACACCCGGCCGGCAGCAATCCCGGCGGTACTGCCTTCGATGTCGATCGCGGCATCGTTGAGTGCAGCTTCGGCTGCCTCGAACGCCACCTGCCGGTCGCGGTCGCCACGCGATGCCTTTTCGGCCTGGATCGCAATGACCGCTGCCGACATGCCCAGAAACAGGGTGGCAAACAGCAAGACCAGGACAATCACCAGGGAAATGCCTTGCTGGCGCGTCGGCGCTTTTTTTGCAGAAAAATAGGTCATATCGGATCCGGGCCGGGATTGCCGCCGGCAACGTCATTACGTAACTGGATCGCGGTGGCGAAGACCTTTCGGCTGCGGTAGCGGGTCGCGGCCGGCAAGGCACCCTCGTCGACGATCGAGCCGTCCGCGCTCGAAGCTGGAAAATCGCTGCCGAACAGCCGGTAGGTATTGGTGGCCGCGTCGGCACGGACCATCCGCCCGCCGCGCAGCAATAACGACACCTTGACCGATACGATTTTTTTCCAAAGGGTGTTGGTGGTGTTTCGGCCGGCGTCCAGTGCATTCAATGTCTTGGCGTCGACAAACCGGTTGGGGACGGCGTCGCCATCGGTATCGATTCCGTACAACACCCGGAACGCCTCGACCCCCGCAGCGATCGGCAGCGAAGTGAATTTGTTGTTTTGATAAAAGCCGCAGTGCAGTTCCGGCTCGCCGCCCGGTACATCCTTGACGAAATAGACGCTGGAACCCCGATCGGTCTCGATGCTCGCAGCCGACTGCACCGCGGGGATCGGATTGCCGGCGCAATCGAACACCGTCTTGTCGGCCATCAGCACGCCGCCCACCATGGTCGAACTGCCGAAGAAGCGCAGGCCGAGCACATCCGTGTTGGGCAAGCGCCCGGGAATCGGCCCGCCAGCGCGGCTGTCGTAGTCGAGGATGCTCGAGGTCGTGGTGTCCTGGCCTACCAGCGGCAGGGCATCGCCATTTTGCAGGTTCTGGAATGCGCTCTGGCGAACGGCCCGTGTCACGTTTTCGATGACGAAGCGGCCGGTGTCGAGCAGGCGCGCATTGTCGTCTTCCAGGGTGTAGGTCGATTTTGCGGACAGCAGCAGCGAGATGGCGACTCCCACGATGGCGATGCCAAGCGTGATGGCGATCATCAGCTCGATCAAGGTCAGGCCCGCTTGCCGCAAGGGCACCGGGCATCGGCGCGCAAAACGCATTGCAACGTCCATTTTGCTTGAGTAACTCATTGGCTGAGCGGCGTGACGAGCAGCGCAACCTGGGGCGGCTGATTGGCATCTGCGCCTTTGCCATCGGGAGTTCTGGCGCTCCAGCCGACCTTGATCGTGATCGGGCCCGCGCCAGGCGCGGCACCGCTCGGGTCGCACCAGACAAAGTCACCGTTCGCATTGACCGGCGTTGCGTCACGGCAGATTTCCAGGCGTCCGTCCGGCAGGATGTCTGCAATCCGCTGTTTCCATTCGACGATGTTTTGGGCGGCCATGGCTGCGGCGCTGCACGAACCGGTATAACAATTCGTCGCCGTCGCACCAGGACTACCGGGCGCCGCAAAGCTGAGCGGAAGGAAGGGATTGGCGCCGGGCGGCTTGTTCATCTCGATATTGTTCGCGCGGATTTCGTCGGCGATCTGCCTGGCCAGCGTGACGGCCGTATCCTGGAAATTGGATTGTTCGGTGGTGCGAAATGCGTGCAGCTGCATCATCGCGGCGCCGATCAGGCCAATCGTCAGCACCAGCATCGACACCAGGACTTCGATCAGCGAAAATCCCTGTGCGCGCAGGGCATGCCGCTTGTGATGAATGGTTGTTCGTTCCACGCTTGATCTCATTTCAAAAACCGGGGTAAAGTCCTGCCGATGACGCCATCGCACATGCGCTGGCGACGGCGTCCACGGGCTTATCAACTGATCAAGATTGAAGCTTTGGCAAGTAGGATCTGCTAAGGGAAACCCCGGGCGGATTTCCAATGTATAGCAGTTGCCGAGGGGGGATATTCAAATGGGTTCATGCTTTCGCTATTGCGAAGCACGCTTCGTTTCATGGCGACGATTCGGGGCTTGAGGCCTCGTTTCACGCCATTTTTTACATCTCGTCGCTCGCGATTTCGGTGACCTGACCGTGCCCGAGCTTGAAGAATCGTTTGCAATAACGTTTCAACGCATCGCGGTCGTGCGACGCAAAAACGAAGATGCCGACCGAGGCGATCAGCTCTTCCATCCGGCGCGCAACCTTTTCCTGGAATTGCGCATCGCCGCCGGCCGGAGGAATGTGACAGGAGCGTCAAAAATACTAGCATTGGCCGGCACGGCCTTCGACCAACTGACCGACGAGTCTGCAGCGGTCCAGACCCGCATCAAAATCCGGGCACCGCATTGCGCACGGCCGCCTTCCCTGCAACGCCCGCACTAATTGTGTCGCATCAAACGTGGCTAAACCAGCACCCACCGCACGCAACCATTTGTCATGGTTTGCAATCGTCCGTACGGACCCTTGCGCTGGATGGCATCCAGCAAACGGATTCGGTTGGAGGCGCACATCGCACATCTTTTCGAGGAGAGCCGCCATGACGATTCCTGTCAGACTACGTCGATTCCATATTTCATAAATGCACGTGAGCGCGACTTACGCCACCGACGGCGATCTTCTGCAGGCGCCAATGGTGGCTACCGTGGATGCCCACCAGGTCAGCTGCTCGGTGGTCTGCTACGACAATCCGCCGGCGCAGATCGAACGGGTGCTCGCCTGCATCCGGGCCTGCGGTGCGATACGGCGGATTTACCTGCTCGATAACTCGCGGATTGCCGGACTGGGTGGCCTGGCTCGCAGTGTCGATGCGAACTACGTCCATCTGCCGAAAAGCCCGGGGTATGGGCGGGCCCACAACTTTGCCATCCGCTGCAGCCTGGCGCAGGGATCGCACTACCATCTGGTGCTCAATCCGAACATCGAGTTTGCGCCCGAGGTGATACCGGCGATGCTGGCCTACATGGCGTCTCATCCCGAAGTCGGTTTGCTGTCGCCGCGCATGGCCTACCCCAACGGCCAGCCGCAACATCCATGCAAGTTGCTGCCCACGCCCCTGGACCTACTGATCCGCCGCTTCTGTCCGCCGCTGCATCGGCGTACCGGCCGCCAGGCGAAATATGAACTGCATGACAGCGGCTATGACCGGATCATGGATGTGCCGGCGCTGTCGGGCTGCTTCATGTTGATCCGTGGCGCGGTGCTGCGCGACATTGGCGGCTTCGACGAACGTTTCTTTTTGTACTTCGACGACGTCGACCTGACCCGGCGCATCGGCGCCGTCGCGCGCACGCTGTACTTTCCGCATGTCTCGATCGTGCACGACTATGGCAAGGGCTCGTACAAGGGCCTGCGCCTGACACTTTGTCATGCACGTTCGGCGATTCGCTACTTTAACAAGTGGGGATGGTTTGCCGATGCGCAGCGGGATCACATCAATCGCAATGCGATCCGGCGCTTACCGGTGCGGACATCCTGATTCCATCAGTCTCATGTCATGCTCACAGCTGCCGGAAAGGTCGGGCTGCGGCGGTGCCTGGTAGCCTGTTCGAAAGCATAGGCCAGCGTGATCAGGCGCGGCTCGGCCCAGGCGCCGGCGACAAAGGAAATCCCGATCGGCAGTCCGGCCACATATCCGGCCGGCACCGTGATGTGCGGATAGCCGGCCACTGCCGCCGGTTGCGAAAACCCGCCGCCGCTGTTGTCGCCCTTGATGAAATCGGTCAACCAGGCCGGGCCGTTGGAAGGCGCCACCAGCGCGTCGAGCTTGTGCGCCGCCATGACCTTGTCGATGCCTTCCTCGCGCGACAGATTGCGGCAACTGGCCAGAGCCGTCAGGTACTCGGGGCTGTCCAGCCCGCCCTTTGCCTGTGCCCGCAAAAAATGCTCCTGGCCGAAATAGGGCATTTCGCGGTCCTTGTTTTTTTCGTTGAAATCGATCAGGTCCTGCAGGTTGCGCATCTTGCCGCCCGGCTGGCAGTCGGCCAGGTAGGCGTTCAGGCCGGCTTTCAATTCATAGGTCAGCACTTCGGTTTCGGCCGCGCCGTACTTGCCGGCGTTCGGCAGGTCGACATCGATCAGGATCGCGCCCTGCGCCTTGAGCACTTTCAAGGCGTCTTCCACCACTTTCGAGGCCAGATCGTTGCGTCCGCCGAAATTGGCGCGCACCACCCCCAACCGGGCGCCGTGCAAACCCTTGGCGTCCAGGAAGCTGGTGTAATCCTGCGCTTTCCGATCGGCGAGCGCCGTCACGTCGTCGCGCGCGTCCGACCCGGCAAGGGCCGTCAGAAGCGCCGCCGCGTCGGCCACCGTGCGCGCCATCGGCCCGGCGGTGTCCTGCGATGCCGCAATCGGAATAATGCCGCTGCGGCTGACCAGCCCCAGGGTCGGCTTGATACCGACCAGACCATTGGCCGAAGCCGGCGAGACAATCGAGCCGTCGGTTTCGGTGCCGACCGCAATCGCCGCCAGGCTCGCGGCAATCGAGGCGCCGGAACCGGAACTGGAACCGCTGGTGTTGCGATCCAGCGCATACGGATTGCGCGTCAGGCCGCCGCGCCCGCTCCAGCCGGAGCTCGACCGCGTCGAGCGGAAGTTCGCCCATTCGGACAGGTTGGTCTTGCCAAGGATGACCGCGCCGGCGGCGCGCAGGCGCTCGGCGATGAAGGCGTCGCGTTGCGGTCGCACACCGACCATCGCCAGCGAGCCGGCCGTCGTTTCCATCCGGTCGAACGTGGCAATGTTGTCCTTCAAGAGCACCGGTATGCCATGCAACGGGCCGCGCGGGCCGCTCTTCTTGCGTTCGCCGTCGAGTGCGGTGGCGATCGCCAGCGCATCGGGATTCATTTCGATGATCGAATTGATGCGTGGCCCGCTGCGGTCGACTGCCTTGATGCGCGCCTGATAGGCTTTGACCAGGGCGTGTGACGTGGTGTGGCCCGCCGTCATGGCCGCCTGCAGCTCGGCCACGCCCACGTCGACTATATCGAATATCGGGTCAGATTTGCCGGCGCGCGCTTTAGCGGCCCGCCCTGCTGCCACTTTCACGGCGCTCTTCTTGACCACCTTGGCTGCCTTGCCCGCTGACTTTGCCTTCGCCGCCATTGCTTCTCCTCCGCTTACCACGGTCAAGCCCATCAACGCGATGCGCATCATGTCCCTGCGATTCATTTTTATGTACCACCCCAGGTTAAAAATTGCCTGAAAGTATAACGTGAGACAGGCGCCGCCGCCGCGATGCTGCAGGCATTTTTCCCGCGATCCGACCGGATGGCAGGATAATGCGACCCTGAACCGGCAGCCCCCTGTCCCGGGCCGGTGGCGTATGCGTCCGGGGATGCCGCCGACGGCCCGAAACCATTACTGGTACCATTCCATCTATGCCGAAAATCAACGAAACCTCCCCCGCCGCCGCCGGTTCCGCCACAGGCGGTACTTCAACCGCCGTTAGCGCGAATCTTCCCGTCACTCTTCAACCAGTGTCGGCCAAGATCCGCGAGCGGCTGTCCGCCGCCAAGAAACGCTTCCACTCCAATGACAACATCGCCGACTTCATCGAAGAAGGCGAGCTCGATCTGTTGCTCGACGAAGTAGAAGGCAAGATGCGCGGCGTGCTCGACAGCCTGGTGATCGACACCACCAGCGACCACAACACCGGCGACACCGCACGCCGGGTCGCCAAGATGTATTTGACGGAAGTGTTCCGCGGCCGCTACGTACCGCGCCCGAAGATCACGGAATTTCCCAACGTCGAGCACTTGAACGAGTTGATGATCGTCGGGCCGATCACGGTGCGCAGCGCTTGCAGCCATCATTTCTGCCCGGTCATCGGCAAGGTCTGGATCGGCGTGCTGCCGAACGAACACACGAATGTGATCGGCCTGTCGAAATATGCCCGCCTTGCCGAATGGGTGATGGGGCGGCCACAGATCCAGGAAGAGGCGGTGGTGCAACTGGCCGACCTGATCCAGGAGCGAACGCAACCGGACGGCCTGGCGATCGTCATGGAAGCAAATCACTATTGCATGGCCTGGCGCGGTGTCAAGGACATGGATAACCGTATGATCAATTCCGTGATGCGCGGATCGTTCCTGAAAAATCCGAGCTTGCGCCTGGAATTCCTTTCCCTCATACCGAGAAAGAACTGACCCATGCTGGTACGTCTGCTGTATGTCAGCCGCGCTGTCACCACCGGTGTCGACGACACCGAGTCGATCCTGACTGCCTCCCGCAAGAACAATCCCGGCATCGGCATCACCGGCATCCTGTGCCACGGCGGTGACCTGTATCTACAGGCGATCGAAGGTGGCCGCAATGCAGTCAATAAACTGTTCTGCAAGATCATGAGCGATCCGCGCCACTGCGACGTCGTCCTGCTCGACTATGAAGAAATTGCCGAACGCCGCTTCAGCGGCTGGACCATGGGCCAAGTCAACCTGGCCAAGATCAATGCCTCGATCGTCCTGAAATATTCGGCACTGCCGGAACTCGACCCTTACGCGGTATCGGGCAAGGTATCCCAGGCGCTGCTCGAAGAATTGATGGCCACGGCGGCCATCATCGGGCGCGCCTGACACGATCCGGGCAGTCCGATTCGCTTCAGGGCGAAGATCGCCGCCCGCCCGACCGCTGATTCAAGTCGTCACGGGCAGCAGATCAGCGTTACGGCCTTGACAGGCGTGCGCACGCAGGGGGTTGGCCGTCGTTCTGACTGGCCGGGAAACTACCGGATTACTGCAGGGCTGGCGCGAGCGGCTGACGCGGTGTGCCGCCACCACCGATACTGGTCGGCGAGTTGTTGTTGACGACGTACAGTGCCTGACTCAATTTCTGAACATCCCGTGACCACGGCGTATTGCTGTTGGCACGCTGTTCGAACGCAATGCCGTAATCCGCCTTGAACTGTGCGGCCAAGGATCCATCCGGGCCATTTTCGATCGCGATGCCGAAAGCCGGACCCCAGGTGTCTTCCACCACATAGGCGCCGTAGTTCTGCAAGGTCCAGGCAAGCTGCCGGCCGGGTTCGCTTTCCAGACCCAGACTGGCCAGGTCACGCGAGGCCGGGATTGCAAGCAAGGCACCCATCTTCATCGCGTCGTTCGAATTGCCGTTACTGCTGCCGTAAAAACCGACCGCATAACTGTCGGCATTGGTGGCCGGCCAGCGGAAGCAATCGACATACCGACCACAGTTGTACAACGACTGTCTTGCGTAGATGTTGAGCTTCAGCGCATGGCGCGGGCCCAGATCGTTTGGCCGCATCTCGCCGACCCGGATCGAGCCGCCCAACACCGACAGGCCGGAGCCGCCATGCGCGCCCGCGTTACCTTCGCCATACAAGTCGACCCCCTTGAACGTCACATAGCTGGTGGCCGAGCCGCCGGCATTGCAGCGCGCCAGAGGCTGCAGGTGGATCAGGGTGCGGCCATCGGATTGCAATGCCACGGCAGCGCCATTGGTGTTGCTGTTCTTGCCGACCACGAAATCGGTTGGAATCGGCAAGCTCATCAACTGGTTGCCG
>JAYUWF010000174.1:0-5498 GCA_043753685.1 Herminiimonas sp. | reverse complement strand
GCCCAGACAGAAATGCATGTTCTGCTCGGCCAGCAGGATCGTCACGCCCATCTCGCGCAGTGTCCTGATCAGCTCACCGATCGCCTGGACGATGATGGGCGCCAGTCCCTCGCTCGGCTCGTCTAGCAGGAGAAGTTCGGGGTTGCCCATGAGCGTGCGGGCAATCGTCAGCATCTGCTGTTCGCCACCGGAGAGGAATCCCGAATTGCGGTTCTTCATTCCGGCCAGGATCGGGAAGACTTCGTAGATCCGGTCGCGGGTCCAGTAATCTTCACCGTGCGCGCCTTTTTTTGCGCCGACGATCAGGTTGTCGTCCACCGTATGCTCCGGGAACACTTGCCGGTCTTCCGGCACGAAACCGATGCCGGCGCGCGCGATCCGGAAAGGCGGCCGGCCCGAAACGGTATCGCCGGCGAACAGCACCTTGCCCCGGCGCGGTGGCGCGATACCGGCAATCATCTTGAAGGTCGTCGATTTACCCGCGCCGTTCCTGCCCAGCAGCGCCAGGGTCTGGCCCTTCCTGACGTCGAGATTCACATCGAAGAGGATCTGGCTCGCGCCGTAAAAAACGTCCGCGCCCTGGATCTGGAGTAGAGGTTGCGTCATCAATTTTCTCCGGCTGCCTGGGCAAGGTGGTGGTCGCTTCCGAGATAGGCATCGATGACATCCTGATTGCTGCGAATCTCGTCGGCCGTGCCCTGGGCCAGGACTGCGCCGTACTTCAGGACATAAATTCTTTGCGAGATCTTGAAGACGATATCCATGTCATGCTCGATGAAGAGCACCGTCATTTTTTTTGCGCGCCACAGGTCCTGTACCTTGCCGATCATGCGCCAGCGCTCGTCCGGACCCATGCCGGCGGTGGGTTCGTCGAGCAGCAGCACCTTCGGCTTCATCGCCAGGGACAAACCGATGTCGAGCAGCTTCTGGTCGCCATGCGACAGATTGCGTGACAGCGTGCCGGCCTGTGCCTGCAGGCCGAGCAGTTCGATGATTTCCTCGACGGACACCTTCGCCTCGGCCAGCGGAAAGCGCGTCAACAGCATCCAGGAACGCCGCTGGTGCGAGATGACGGCGGCGGTCAGTGCCTCCGTCACGGTCAGGCTCGGAAACAGGGCCGCGACCTGGAAGGCGCGCGCCATGCCGAGCCGGACCACCTCGACGCAGGACTTGCCGACGATGTCCTGGCCGTCGAACATGACCTTGCCGGAATCGGGCCGGTAGGCTCCCGAAATCAGATTGAAGAAAGTCGTTTTGCCGGCGCCATTGGGGCCGATGATCGCAGTCAGTGAACCGTCGGGAAAGTCGATGGACACATCGCGCGTCGCATGAACGCCGCCGAAACTTTTATCCAGATGTGCAATGGAGAGCATCAGGGCGCCTTCCTTCCGATGACTTCTTCAGTGCGAGCAATGTCGGCCCCGGCAGACGATTCCCGTTTGTCATCCCTGCGGCGACGCAGCCAGTCCATCACATAGTCGCCGACACCCTGCCGCAGTCCGAGCACGATCACCAGGATCACGATCCCGAGCACCAGGCCACTGTGCGCGGTGTGGATCGTCACGAAATGTTCCAGCAGGCGCAGCAGCACGGCGCCGATGACGGGACCGAAGAACAGCTGGCTGCCGCCCAGCATGATCATGAAGATCGCTTCACCCGAGGTGGTCCAGAAACCGAAGTCCGGATAAGCCCCGGAGACGAACAGCGCCAGCAGGATGCCGCCCATGCTGGCCATGGCGCCGGCCAGCACGAAGATGCCGAGTTTGACGCGCACGATGTCCACACCCAGGAAAACGGCGCGGTTCGGGTTATCCCGGATCAGGCGCAGCGTGTAACCGAACGGCGATTGCCAGATCTGCCGCATCACCGCAATGCAGAAGATGAATACCACGACGCAGAACAGGTACAGCGTGGTGCTGTCTTTCAGGTCGATGCCCCAGAAAACCGGGCGCGGAATGCCGCCGCGCAGGCCCTGGTCACCACCGGTGAGACTAACCCAGGTCAGGATGACCGAGTGGATGAACATCTGGAACGCCAGCGTGATGAAGGAAAAATACAGCTCCTTCAGGCGCACGCAGATGGCGCCGATCACCAGCGACAGCAGCGCCGTGCCGAGGACGGTGGTAAGCATGGCAAGCGGTATCGAAAACTGCCCGCTTTGCATCAACAGCCCGAACATGTAGGCGCCGGAAGCGAAAAAAGCCGCGTGTCCGAACGAAACCAGCCCTGCCAGCCCGACCAGCAAATTGAGCGACATGGCCAGCAAGCCATACGCCATGACGTACACCAGAAAGTCGCGCAAGGCCGGTTTGGTGAAGACGAACGGCAAAGCGACGAACACCCCGAGCAGCACCAAGGCGACGACGACGTCGCGTCGGATTCCTTGTTTCATCATTGCACCGGCTTTCGTCCGAACAGACCGTTCGGCTTGATGATCAACACCAGCGCCATCAGGCCGAACATGATGCCGTCGACGAATAGTGGAAAGCCGATCGCACCGAAGGCGCGGATGAATCCGATGAGCAGGGCCGCGACCAGCGCGCCGGTGATCGAACCCATGCCGCCGATGACGGTGACGATGAAGCTCTCGATCAGGATCGACAGCCCCATGCCCGGTGTCAGCGTGCGGGTCGGCGCTGCCAGCGCACCGGCCACGCCGGCCAGTACGCTGCCGAATCCGAACACTGCTGCGTATAGCATCGTGGTGTTGATGCCAAGGGCGCCGACCATCTGCGGATTGATGGCCAGGGCCCGCACGATCTTGCCCAGCCGGGTTTTTTCAATCGCGTACCAGAGCCCGGCACCGATGCTGAAACTGATCAGGATCATGAACACGTAATAGGGCGGAATGAAGCCGCCGGCGAATTCGAACGGCGGCAAGGCAAACACCTCCGGCATTCCCATCATCTTGTACTCGGGCCCGGCGATGATCTTGACCAGGTCGTCGAAGATCAGAATGGTGGCGTAACAGACCAGCAGCTGCATCAGTACATCCTTGCCGTAAACCCGGCTCATGATGAAGCGCTCGAACAGGATGCCGACGACGCCCACGCCGAGGGCGCCCGCCAGGAAGGCGATCAAAAAACTGGAGGTGAGCTGGTAGGCTGCATAGGCGAAATACGCGCCCGCCATGTAAAAGGCGCCATGCGCAAAATTGATCACGCCCAGCACGCCAAAGATCAATGACAGGCCGGACGCCACCATGAACAGCAGCATCCCGATGATCAGCGCGGTCGAAATCTGCGTCACGACGCACGACCCGGAGGCGATGCAGGCGAAAAGGGCTTCGAAATTCAAGGGAACCTCCGGCAGTAATAGATGAGGTTTCGATCGGGCCGACAAGATACGATCGGCCGACAATTTGAATCGGGGGAAAAATGCCGGTCGCCCGCATCGCGTCTGGCCGACCGACACCCTCCCCGTCAGAACATCAGGCGTAGCCCTTGCTCTTTTTCCATTGCAGCTCGAGTTCGACGATCTTCGACCATTCGGTATCGACGTGGTCGATGACCCATGGCGACTTGGCAATCGTCTTGCCCCAGGCGACCGGATAGTTGATGAGGGTGTGGTCGCCCTCGCGCATGGTCATGCTGCCGAACGGGGTTTTCAGCTTCATGCCGCCGATCTCTTTGGCCAGCGCGCCGGAATCGGTCTTGCCGCCGGTACGACGCACCGCTTCGAAGATGAAGTTCGCGGCGACATAGTTTTGCCAGCCCCAGTTGGTTGCCTCGTGCTGCGCAACCTTTTCGAATGCATTGGCAAATGCCTTGTTTTCCGGCAGAACCGGGTAGTCCTTGTTGTAGCGGTACGCCGTGTGCAATCCCTGCGGCAGATTCTTGATGGCCGCCAGGATCGGTGGATCGCCGAGTCCGCCCGAGAAAAAGGCAGTGTTCTGGAACAAGCGGTACAGGTTCGACTATTCGATGAAGGCCACCACATCGCCACCCCACAGGGCCGAATAGACGGCTTGCGGCTTGACCTGCAGGATCTTGGTGATGCTCTCGGTGTAGTCCGGCGAAAACAGCTTCGGCCAGACTTGCTCGATGACTTCGATGGAAGGATCGAAGAATTTCGCGTACTGGAGGAATTCGGCCGTGTTGTCACGGCCGTAGGCGTAGTCGGGGGAACAGGTCATCCACCGCTTCAAGCCTTTTTCCTTGGATATCCTGGCTGCATAGGAGCCACCGGCGACGGCGTCGTGAATGCCTTGCCGGGCGCAGCGGAATGCGGTTTTCACGGCCAGCTTCGGGTCGGCGGTCAGCGACGAGGTTTCCGAGCAGGTATGCAGGCACAGGATGCCGAGGTCACGTACGACTTCGTGCACCGCGAACGAGCCGGACGATGGCTCGGCGTCGATGATGATTTCGCAACCGTCGTTGTTGATCAGATCGCGCGTGATCTTGGCGGCTTCGTCCGGTTTGCCCTTCGAGTCGCGCACCACCAGTTCGAACTTGCGGCCGTTGATGCCGCCCATCGCATTGACCTGGCTGAAGGCGAGCTGCACCGCTGCCCGGCTCGACGTTCCCAGAATCGCGACGCGCCCGGACAGGATGGTCGACATGCCGACCTTGATGACCTTGCCCTCGGCACTGGCGATATGCGGGAAGCCCGCGACGAATGCGCCGGCGATGGCGCTGCCGATGAAGTTGCGACGGTCGATGCCGTGTTTTATGTCGCCCATGATCTTGTCTCCTGATTGGTTTTTTGGTGCAGGCTAGTACATCTGTTCTGCCATCAAACGATGGCCATCGTCGTCTTTCCACTTCCTTCCATTGCTTCGTTATCACGGCCAGGGACCCTGAACGCTGTACGCAAGGACAGCGCGACGACGTCCTGGATGTCGGTTGCCGCATGCGTAACCCGGGTCATCGTGATCGCGCCGTGCGGTAGATCGGAGCGATACAGCAGCGTCACTTTGACACCCTGGCGTTCCAGGCGATTCGCATAGGCCAGGCCTTCTGCCCGCAACGGATCATGGCCGCAGACCACGACCAGCGCCGGCGGCAGGTCTGCCAGTGAATCCGCTTTCAGGGGCGACGCGCGCCAGTCGATGCGGTCACTGGCCGTCGGCGTGTAATGGTCGCGGAAATACACCATCGTCGCGCCGGTGATCAGCATGCCGGGCGAATCCGGCCCGTAGTCTTCGAGGTTCTGGTCCAGGTCGACCACCGGGTAGATCAGTGTTTGCTGGATCGGTGGCGGTACCGTGCCGGCGCGGCCCATCAGCGCCAGCGCGGCGGCAAAATTGCCCCCGGCGCTGTCGCCGCCGACGGCGATCCGGCCCGGATCGATTTTCAGCGCGGCGGCGTCGCCGACGATGGCCTTGTAAGCGGCCACGCAATCGTCGAGCCCGGCCGGGAATGGATATTCCGGCGCCAGCCGGTAGTCGATGGCGATCACGCAGCAGTGTGCCTGGTTGGCGAGATGGCAGCAGAGCGCGTCATGCGAATCGAGGCTGCCCAGCAACCAGCCGCCGCCGTGCATGAAAACCAGGCAGG
>JAYUWF010000173.1:0-5512 GCA_043753685.1 Herminiimonas sp. | reverse complement strand
GCGCTCGGCGTGGCATTACCGAACACTGCAAGCACCCAGCAAATGATGAATGCATGCGCTGCCAACGGCATGCAACACCTCGATCATTCGGCACTCTGCCAGGCGGTCGAACTGATGGCGGGGCATCCCATCGCCAAGGGTTGACCAGTACCATAAAAACAAAAGCTGGCGCGACCGTTTGCACGGTGGCGCCAGCTTTTTTCCAGCCCTGAAAGCTGGCTACTTCACCCGCCGCAGCACCACCGACATGATGCCCATGTCGAGCGCGGCATGGTCGGCGTCGCGCATCTTGACGATCAGGCTCTGGCCGCCGCCATTGCTCGGCGTGACATACACATCATCACCCTTTACCTGGAACGTCGCCGGTATCGACACGCCGGAAGTCACCATGCTGTCGGCCGTGAATTCGAACGACACCATGCCGCTTTCGTCGGTCCATTTGCCCACCAGCGGATGCCCGCCGAAACGGAACATCGATGCCAGCTTGTCGAACAGGCCCGGCGAACCTGGTGCCTTCGCTGCTGCGTCGGGCGCCTGCGTGCCTCCCAGCAGACCTGCCAACGGCCCCTCTGCGCCGCCATCGGCGCGCGGGAACTGATTGCGGCCGTTGCGCGCAGCCGCAGGCGTCGGATCCACCTGCCATTTCTTGTCCACCAGCGCCAGGGGAAAATTTCCCGTCATGCCGGAACCGGCCAGCCGTTGCATGATCGCCGCGCGTTCCGAGGATTTGCTCAACCACGGCGCTTCCTGCACCGGCTCCAGCGTGGCGCGGCCGATCGCCGTGCTGCGGTCGCCGTTTTTTTGCACCTGGTCGAATCCGGTCACGCTGACCACGTGCACACCGCCGGCGATGCACAGGCGGTTGTCCCGAACGGCCGCGCGGCCGGTATCGGTCAGTTGATACACGTATTGCGTCTGGCGGAAAAAGCCGCCGCTGCTCTCGGTGCGTGGCGCGGAATACACGCCGGCACGCACGAGCGTATCGAGCCAGCCGCGGGTACGCTGATCGTATTCCTCGGCACGGATCGGGTCGGTCTTGTACGGCAGATTGTTGAAGCACACCAGTTGATCGCGCGCCGCAGGATTGGCGGCGAAATGGCGCTCGATGGCGCGCGTGAAGCTGGCTTGCGACGGCGCCTCGGGTGAGAGCATCCAGGCCAGCAATCCACCGGCGACGACCAGCACTGCAACGGCGCCACCGATCAGGCCCAATGAGCGGCGGCTCATGGCAGGCCGGGCGGCCACTGTCGAATCGGATCCGACCGGCGGCAGAGGTTGAACGGTGGCCGGCACCGGTCCCACCGAAGCAGCGGCCAGCGGCGCGCCGCAGTTGTCGCAAAAACGCGCCTCGGCATTCGAGGGCGTACCGCATTTGGTGCAGAAATGAGCCATGGGATTCTTACTTTAACTTGTGGGCACAATTGCCGCAAAAAACGTCGTCCGATGCGACCGTTGCATGGCAATTCGGACACGTGGCGCCTGCCACGGCCGCTACCGGTCCAGGCGCAGGACCTGCAGGCGCCGGCCGATGCTGTTCGGCCAGTTGACGGGCCCGCTCGCGGGCTTCTTCTGCACGCCGCTTGACCGATGCCAGGCCATCGCCGATCTGTGCTTCCGATGCCGCAAAGTCCATGCCGCGCGTAGTGTTCAGATAGATCAGGCAGACGCCCTTGGTCATGATCAGCGCCGGTATCACCGCTGCAATCGCCACCAACAGGCCGCCGCCAAGACCACCGGCGATCGCATAGCCGCCACCGGCGCCATTCATCATCGACATCATGCCGGCCATTCCACCCATTCCACCCATCCCACCGCTACCGACGCTGAGGATGCCGGTCGACATGCCGGCGGTCATCATGACGCCGATTCCCACCACGCCGAAGATCACGAAGCTGACGAAGCCGGCCATGAAAAACAGCACGATCAGCGACAGCACCACCTCGATCAGGCGCGTGCGCACCACCAGCGACAATCGGGCAATGACCTGGAACACGGTACTGCCGTTCCAGACCGCCGGTCCGGTCAAGGGCAGCATCACGTAGAACAGGGAAAACACCAGCACGCCAAGGATGATCGCCGACAGAGGGAATACCACCGTGTACAGGATCGGGCCGAGAAACGGAATCTTGCAGACGAACAGGACGATCGCGATTCCCAGCACCGCAGCGAGCACGATCAGGCCTTCCAGGATCGCCACCACCAGCACCCGGTGGCAGGTGTAGAGCGACACCTTGACGGCGTCGGCAATCGACATCTGCGACAGGCCCTGGGCATCCTGCATCATCATGATGCCGACGGCATTGAGGCCGTAGAACACGATGCCGAGCGCCAGCAGGACGCCGACAAACCCGAGCACCCCCGACTGGGTACTGGCCGCCAGTGCCGCGAAGGCGCCGCCGATCAGGGCCGATGCGGCAAAGGTCAGCGCCAGCAAGACCATGGCACGCACGTTCTTGAAGGCATCCGTGGCCGACAACAACGACGACAGCGTGGTGGACAGGCCGGGTCGGCCGGCGGCATGATCGTCGGAGGAAAGCGTGGTATCGGTCATTGTGGTGGACTCCAGGTCAGGGGCAGAACGGATGAAAGGTCAGTCAATCGGGCAATCGGTTTCGGTAACATGCCTTTGCTCCGGCGCTCAGTTGCTCGCCATCGCAATCACGGCCATGTCGACGCCCTGCCCGTTCTGCACGATCTGCAATTTGCCGTCCTGGCCGCCGACCCTTTTGCCGTTCAGGTACAGCGCCGTCTTCAACGGATAAACGCCCTGCGGCACGCCTTCGGGCATCGGAATCGCGAAGCCCCCCTTGAAGGCGCCCGAGCCGTTGGTGGCCGACACCGGCTTGCGTACCGTGGTGCCGACCGTGCCGTCCGGCTTGTACAGGGTCAGTTCTTCCTCGACGGTCGGTGTCATGTCGCGGGTACCCGGTGCGACTTCGATGTAAGACGTGGTCTGGGCTTTCTGGCCGGGGCGGATCGAGTTGGGGGCGAAGCTGGTGTCGTAACGCACCAGGGTCGCCTGCTCCGGCAAGGTGCCGCGATGGGCCGCCTTGTATTCGTCCTGCACCTGCTTGGCGGTCTTGACCTGCTGTGTCTGGTAGTTCAGTGCGACGCAGGCAAGCGCGCCCAGTCCGGCACCGACGGCGGCGCCACGCAACGTGTTCTTGCCGCCACCGATCAGTCCGCCGAGCACCGCGCCGACGCCGGCTGCGATGGCCGGATTGCAATCGAAACCGAGTCCTGCGGTCGGCGCTGCGCCGCCTGCCCCGGGGCCGTTCGCGCCGGCCGGCATGCCGCCGGTCCCAGGCCCCGGTGCGGCGCAACCGTTCACCAGCATGGCGGCGGCAATCGCAGCGACCACGGCGCGACGCGGTGCGCCGGTTGTGGATGATGCGGCGGTGCGGAAAGTGGACGCGGTGTTTTTCATGATGATTTTCCCTTGAGATGAACGGTGATCAGGCAGTACCGAAGGCACTGCCGCAATTGGTACAGAAACGGGCGTCAGCTTCATTGGCCGTGCTGCAGGCGGAGCAGATGCGTGGCGCACCGGCGGCGCCCATCGCACCGGCCAGGGACGATGGCCCGCCCATCCGGGCCAGCAGCTCGGCGGGCGCGGCAACGTTGTCCTTGGCATTGTCCCTGGCGCTGTATTGATTGATGGCGCTGAGGGCCTTGACCTTTTCGATATCGGCGTTCGAACTCGGCGCGATGATCATGCTCTGGTTCAGGGCGAACGACGACAGGTGCTGGCACAGGTAACGCGCTTTGTCGGGCAAGCCGCGCATGCCGATCACCGAGCGCTCGCTACCCTTGCCGAAGGTGACGGTTTCGAGTTGCGCCACCCATACCCGCAGCGTCATGGTCTCGATGTTGATGATCTCTTTTTGAGTCTTGATGTGGTCGGTAAACTGATTGCCGTAATCGAATTTTGCCGGCGCATAGTTGCCCTTCATTTCGACCCAGACCAGCTCCGACAGGAAGTCGAAGCGTGCCCACAGCAAGTGACCGGCCTTGAAGCAGAAATGCGCCACCAGCAGCATCGCGGCGCCGAAGGTCGCATAGGCGAAGATGCTGCGCTCGATCGCATCGGGCTGCACGCTCATGCCGAACATCACCAGCGCGGCCACGGCAATCAGCATCAGGACCAGTCCCAGCAGGTTCAGGAAGGTCAGCCACTGGTAGCGCGGTTCGCGCAGGCAGGTCGCCAGATCGATGCGGGGTTGGGTCGACGGCGAAAAAGGCTGGGTCTCTTCCAGGCTTTCGCCGGCGAAGACGCCGCTGCCCGCGCCGGTGACGGGCAAGATCTTCACGTAGCGGCGGTTCGGCACCTTTTCCACCCAGTTGCGCTGCAGCTCGCGATCGAGTTCGTCGAGCACCTGCTTCGGATGGGCATTGAAGGACAGGCTTTCGGTTTCGCAGCCCATGGTGGTGGCCGGTGGCGCCACCAGTTGCTTGGTCAGGGCCATGAAGAACAGCAGGACCGCGCCGAGCGCGGCGGTCAGCAGGAAAAAAGTCTGGCCGTTGAGCGACAGCCAGCTGATGTCCGGCAGCCGGCCGGCCACCATCGGCACCAGTACCGGGCCAAAGATGGCGACCAGAATCAGGACCACCAGCCCGCGCACGTTCAGATCGGCCTTGGCGAGGTCGCCCTCTTCCAGCGGACGCAGGATCAGGAACGCCGCAAAACCGAAATAGAACAGGCCAAGCCAGCCGCTCTGCCGGCTGCTGCCGAAACCGACCCACGCCACCAGCAGCGACAACAGGGTCACCGCCATGGCCAGTGCGGTATGGAACTGCCGTTGCGCCATCGCCTGCAACCGGATCGGCGCGAAAATCAGGCGCGGCAACACGGTGTAGAGCAAGCCGTTCAATGCGCCGCGCGGTTCCTGGAACGTCAGCGCGTTCTGGCGCATGGTTTCCTTCAGTCCAGCGCTGGCAACGTCGCCGGCGCCGCCGTCGGCGTTGACTTCAGCTGCCAGGCCGCGCGGTTCGCCACGGCCGAAAAAAAACCGCAGTTGCGCCATCATCCGGCCGATGTAGACGATACCGAACAACAGGAGCAGCACGCCGATCAACAGCGGCGCGGCGCTCCAGATCGAGAGCGAACTGGCAAGGTTGCCGCGTGAAACCAGCAACAACGCCAGACCGCTGGCCAGCAGGATGATGCCGCCGGCGAAGCGAAACAGGTTTTCTACCTTGAATGGATTCGGAAAGTCGAGACTGCGACTCTCCGAACTGTACTCGTAGGACATGCGGTTTCCCTATTCGATTTTGATTTGCGACATGGCGCGCTCCTGCGCTTCCCTGGCGCGGCGCTTCATGTCCTGGGCCTGGCGATTGCCTGGGGCCAGCCGCAGCACGGCGTTGGCATTGGTGATCGCACAGTCGAATTTTTTCTGGTTCATGCATTGCATGCCTTCCTCGAGCGAGGCGGCGATGGCGCTCGCCATGACGCCGTCGTCACGGGCCGGCGTGGGGGCAAGTCCGGCATCCGGCTTGGGCGCCGGCTTGG